>SLJA01000169.1 GCA_007135355.1 Wenzhouxiangella sp. | reverse complement strand
TTTGCTCCGCGGGCTTTTTCGTCTCCGCGGTCTTTGCCGCCACCTTTTTTCGGGCCGATTTCTTGCGGGCTTTTTTCTTGGCGATGAGGGCGGCCCGGCGCTCGGCTGCGTCGGTGCTGCTGGCTTCGCTCTGAGCTGGCCCGCTCTCTGGTCGGGTGCTGCTGTCTGCGTCTTTCTCGGTCATTGTTGCCTCCTGTGCCATAGATCAGCCTGAACGCGCTTTATAGCTGGATCATTCGGCGGGCGTCAAGCCGCGGCATTGGCCGCGTGGGTCAGCGGATTCATTGGCTTTCCAGCAAATAGTTTTGCACCAAATAGTTTTTTGGCATATAATTAGTCGCACATATGGCTCAAGGTATGAAAAACGCAACAATCAGCGCGCGGCGCAAGCCCGACCGGCGCCGGCGCTCGAAAGCCCGGCGCGAGCAGGAGATGGGTGTCATTCAGCATTTCCGCACGGTCATTCGGGCAATCCAGGCGCACTCGTCCTGGGTAGAGCGCCAGTGCGGTGTCAGTGCCGCCCAGTTATGGGCGTTATGGGAGATTCACGCCGAGCCGGGCTTGCGCGTCAAGGACATTTCCGAACGGTTGTCGATCCAGCCGGCAACGGCCAGCAATTTACTCGACAAGATCCAGGCCAAGGGTCTGATTCGGCGCGACCGCTGCGGCCCGGATCAGCGCGTGGTGCAACTTTTTGCCACCGAAGCCGGCGAAGAATTGCTGGTCGATGCGCCGGGGCCGGCCGAGGGAGCCTTGCTGAATGCGTTGGCGAAAATGAGCGCCGCCGAGGTCGACGCGCTGGGTGCAAGCCTGGCGCTGCTGGTCGGTCGCATGAACGCCAACAACGCCAGCGGTGAAGCCTTGCTGCCCGCCGCGGTACCACTAGAAGAAAAGGCGGCGCACTAACGCCTTGTTCCATCAGCAGTCAGCGCGGCCTGCAAAAAAGCCGTGCGGTTCGATCCAAACCCAAACTCACAGCAAAAAAGAACTCATGGATACGATTGTCCAGAAATATGGCGGGTCGTCGCTGGCCGAGGATTCGCAACTGCGCGCGGTGGCCGGGCGGGTTGCCCGAGCGCGTGAGCAGGGTGACCGCATGGTAGTGGTCGTCTCGGCTCGCGGTGACACCACCAGCCAGTTGCTGGCCACCGCCGGTCGCCTCAACGCCAATCCCGGTCATCGGGAACTCGATATGTTGCTCGCTGCCGGCGAGCAGACTTCGGCGTCCTTGCTGACGCTGGCGCTGCAGGACCTCGGCATCGAGGCCTGTGCCATGACCGGCCCTCAGGCCGGCGTGCGGACCTGCGATGCGCATCTGAATGCGCGCATTCGCTCGGTGGAGCCGGCTCGTATTCTGGCCGCGCTGGATGCCGGCAAAGTCGTGGTGGTGGCCGGCTTTCAGGGTGCCAGCCCGAGCGGCGATATCACCACCCTGGGCCGCGGTGGCTCCGACACCACGGCGGTGGCGATCGCCGCGGCGATCAAGGCGCGGCGCTGCGAAATCTACTCCGATGTCGACGGTGTCTACACGGCCGATCCGCGTCTGGTGCCGGATGCGGCGCGCCTGAATCTGCTCAGCCTGGCTGAAATGAAAACCCTGGCCCATCACGGCGCGGGCGTTCTCAATGAGCGCGCTATTGATTACGCGATCCGCCATGGTGTGACCATTCATGCCCGGAGCGCGCATGGCGAAGGCGGTCAGACCGTGGTGCGGCGTGAGCCCTGCGCCGGGCGCAGTCGGATTGTCGGCGTAGCCGCCCATCGCCGCCTGTTCAGCGTGCAAGCCGATCCTCAGACCGACATGGCCGGGGTGGCCGCCGCGCTGGATGAATATGAGACTTTTGTGCCTGAGCTGCGCGAGGCGGAAACGCCGCGTTTCCTGCTGCCGGTTGAACAGCTGGCCGACATTGACGGCTTGGCACGTTCACTGAAGAAGCGTTTTGGCGACCAAGTGCTCATCGAGCATCCGCTGGGTGCGGTCTCGGCGGTGGGTCATGAGGCCGGAAATGATGCAGACGTTCTGGATTTTGCCCGTGGCCGGCTCGAAGCGGACGGCATCAATGTGGTGGCCGCGTTTCGGCAAACGCATGCGGTGGTCTGCCTGGTCAACGCTGAGCAGGTAAAGACGGCAGCCCAGGCGTTGCACGATGGCTTCAGCATTACCGATACCGAGGTGGCCCATGTCGCCTGAAGCCGCTCGCGCCAGCGCCGATCCGATCGCAGTGCGGTTCCGCAAGCCGCGTCCGGAAGACGGTGCGGCCATGTGGCAACTGGTCCGTGACATGGGCGGGCTGGAATTAAACAGTGCTTATTTCTATGTGCTGTTCGCCACCGACTTTGCCGATACCGGTGTCGTGGCCGAAAGCGAAGATGGCCGGTTGGCCGGCTTTATCGTCGGTCACCGGCCGCCGCGGCGGCCGGAGGCCGTGTTCGTCTGGCAGGTGGGTGTGGCGCCGTGGATGCGTCGACAGGGACTGGCCCGCCGGTTGCTCGACGAGTTGCTGGCGCGCCAGCCGGCCGAGGTCAGCTGGCTGGAAGCCAGCGTGACGCCGGATAACACGGCATCGAGCCGCCTGTTTCGCGCGCTGGCGCGCGATCGCGGCGTTGAGTGTCGCGAAACCGAATACATGAGCGCGCAGCTCTTTCCGCAATCACACGCGGCAGAAAACCTGTTTCGCATCGGGCCCTTGCAACAGCGGGCCGCTTAAATTCTGAATTCAAATCGACAAGGCAGACATTGTTATGAGCATCGATACCATCAACAAACTCGAATCCGAAGTGCGCGGTTACGTGCGCAATTTCCCCTGCGTGTTCACGCATGCTCGCGGTGCGCGCCTGACCGATGAAGACGGACGCGAATACATTGATTTCTTCGCCGGCGCCGGCGTGATGAATTACGGGCACAACCACCCGGATCTCAAGCGCGCCCTGCTGGATTACCTGGCCGAGGATCGCATCGTCCATAGCCTGGACATGGCCACCGCGGCCAAGGTCCGTTTTCTGGAGCGTTTTGACGAGGTGATCCTCAAGCCCAGGGGGCTGGACTATCGCGTGCAGTTCCCCGGGCCGACCGGCACCAACGCGGTCGAAGCGGCGCTGAAGCTGGCGCGCAAGGTGACCGGGCGCGAGCGGGTGATTTCGTTCACCAACGCCTTCCACGGCATGACCCTGGGCTCGCTGGCAGTGACCGGCAACTCGTTCAAGCGTGCCGGCGCCGGCGTGCCCCTGTCGCATGTCAGCATGATGCCGTTCGACAGCTACCTGGAAGAAGGCAAGGATCAGAGCCTGGCCCTGCTCGAAGCCATTTTGGGCGACGAGGGCTCGGGTGTGGACAAGCCGGCCGCGGCCATCATCGAGACCGTGCAAGCCGAAGGCGGGGTCAATGTGGCCCGCATGGAGTGGCTGAAGGAGCTGGCGGCCGTACTCAAGCGTCACGACGTGCTGCTGATCGTCGATGACATCCAGGTTGGCTGTGGCCGCACCGGTCCGTTCTTCAGCTTCGAGCCGGCCGGCATCAAGCCGGACATCGTCTGCCTGTCCAAGTCCCTGAGCGGCTTCGGCTTGCCGCTGGCCGTCACCCTGATGCGTCCGGAACTGGACCAGTGGGAGCCGGGTGAACACAACGGCACTTTCCGCGGCCACAATCCGGCCTTCGTCACCGCCACGGCGGCGCTGGATTTCTGGGCTGACAAACAGCTGGAGCGCGATACCGAGCGCAAGGCCGCAAAAGTATCCGAGCGTCTGAAGGCCCTGGTGCGCCGCATTCCGGTGCAGGCCGAGGCACGCGGTCGCGGGCTGATCCAGGGCATCGAGTTTGCCGATGCGGCGTTGGCGGCGGAATGCTCAAAGCGGGCCTTTGAGCAGGGTCTGATCATTGAGACCGCCGGTGTCGACGACCAGGTGCTGAAGCTGCTGCCGCCGCTGATGATTCCGGAAGCCGACCTGGAAGAAGGCTTGCGCATCATTGAAGCCGTGGTCAGCGCCGTGGCCAACGACGCGGCACCGAATCGCCGGGTCGCCTGAAGCGTCGTTTCGGTCAGCGGCTCAGCTTGACCCCGTCGCTGGTGGTATCGACCACCAGCTGCGGGTAGGGCTGGGCCAGCTGCTCACGCCAGAAGTCGGCGCTCACCTCGCCCAGCGCGCGCGATTCGCCGTTGAGCATGACCACCAGGCCGACGCGCCGGTCGCGTGAATAACTGATGTGGGCGACAAAGCCCCGCACCCAGCCGTTGTGCATGAAGATCGGCTCGTCGGCAACGGTGAAGATGCGCCAGCCCAGGCCGTAATGGGCGTCATCCAGGATGGCGCCCCAGGCGCCGCGGCGCAGTTCGCGCACGGTGCGCACGCGCTTTTCCTTCAGCGGCTGGATCACGCCGGGGTCAATGACATCCGGCCGATAGCCTTTTTGCGCGATCAGCCACTGGGCCAGGTCCAGAACGCTGGCATTCACTCCGGCCGCGGCCGGCACCAGGTAGTAAGACTCGGTCACCTCAACCGGGGTCCACACTCGACCTTGTGCGCGCCGCACATGCGGTGTAGCGCGATCCAGTTCGGCCAGAAAAGCCTCGCGGCCGACCGAGGCCTGGTGCATGCCCAGGGGTTCGAGCAGGCGTTCCCGCATCAGCTCTTCGAAGCTTCGTCCGGTGCTTTGCTCTATGGCTGGTTCGACCAGCGCAAACAACACGTTCTGGTAGGTGTAGCAGGCGCCGGGCGCGCACAAGGGCTGTACGCCGGCAAAGTGCGGCACGATGCGCTCCAGCGGGGTGTTGGCGTTCAACAAGTTGTCGAAAGCATTGGGCACCACGCCAGTGGTCTGGCTGAGCAAGTGGTGCAACTGCAGCTGGCGTGCGTGAGCGGGATCCTGCATGCGCAACTCGGGCACGAAGCGCAGCACTGGATCATCCCAGCGCAGCTGACCGTCGGCGACGACCATGGCCGTCAGCTGGGCGGCGAAAGTCTTGGATACTGAAGCGGTGCGGAACACCGTGTTGGGCGTGACCGGCGCCCGGCTGCCGACGCGACGCACGCCGAAGGTGCCCACTTTTTCGATCTGGCCGTTGCGTACTACGGCATAGGCCCCGCCGGGCACGCCGTGTTCACTGAGTGTGTCGCGAAAGTTCTGGTCCAGACTGGATAGGGGGTCGGCGCCGTAGGCGAATACCGAAAGGCCGGCGGCGAGCACCGCAGCCAGAAGCCCTTGAATCGGACGAACACGACGTGGCATGCAATTCCCCTCGATCAAAACGCGCCTGTGGATTATAGGCCATCGTGGGGTGAGTTCTCCGCGACCACGATTTTGTTGCGGCCGCCGCGCTTGCCGGTATACATCGCGCCGTCGGCGGCTTTGACCCAGGACTCCAGAGGCGCACTGACTCCGTGCCTGACCACGACCCCGAAGGTGGCCGAGACCTGGATGGGCTGGTCCTTGTGTCTGATGTCGTGTTCGGCCAGGCGGGTGCGCAGCGTTTCGCACAAGCCGACCGCGCCCGCGACATCGGTATCGGGCAGCGCCAGCAGGAACTCCTCGCCGCCCCAGCGCGCGGCCAGATCGGCCCGGCGCAGGCGCTGCTTGACGATTTGGGCCACCGCGCTCAACACGTGGTCACCGGCGTCGTGGCCATATTCATCGTTGATGCGCTTGAAATGATCGAGATCGAACAATACCAGGGCGAGCGGGGCCTGCTGACGGATGGCCAACTGCTGAACGGCATTGAAGCGCTCGGTAAAACCGCGCCGGTTGAGCAGGCCGGTGAGAAAATCCTCGGTGGCGCTGGCGCGCAGGCGCCGATTGGCTTCTCCAAGCTCTTGGGTGCGCGCCTCGACCAGCGCCGACAGTCGTTCATTACTGACTCGCAGCTGGCGCTCGCGCAGTGCAATGGTGGCCCAGATCAGGGCGGCCAGCAATAGCAAAGCGCTGACCCAGGCCAGGGGCGAATGCCACCAGGGTGCGGCAATTTCGATCGGGATTTCCAGTGGCCGTTGGCCCGGCACGCCGCGGCTGCTCCAGCCCTCGACTTCGAGTACATAGCTACCGGGCGGCAGGTTCATATAGCGAATGATCCTGTCCCTGGTCAGCGGGCTGAACTCTGCTTCGAAGCCGCGCAGGCGATAGCGCACCAGGTTGCGGCCTGGATCATGAAAGTCCAGCACGGCGACCTGAATCATCAGATCGCGAAAATCGTGCGGAAGGCTCAGTGCGGGAGTCGCCAGATCAAGCGTGCGCGTGCGTTCCATGCCATCAATCCACAGCCGGCTGAGCACCGTTGGCGGCTGGTTCAGACCGCGCGGCGGCGCCGCCGGATCCACCTGGACGGCGCCATGGCTGGTGCCCATCACCAGCAGGCCGTCAGCGTTGCTGTGAACGGCGTTGCGCTGCAGCCCCAGCCCGGGCAGGCCGTCGCCCAATCCATAGCTGACAAACCGCTCGCTGTCCGGCAACTTACGCGCGACGCCCTGCGCGGTCAGTGCCCAGGCGCTACCGAGAGGGTCAAGAAAAAATCCGGTAATGCGCTCGACAGGCAGACCCTGCAGCGATCCGAAAACCTGATGCTCGGCGCGCGCCAGATCGTATCGAACCAGGCCATCTTCGGTGCAAAGCCATAGCCGATCAGGCTGTTCCGGAACAACACAGTACAGGGTGGGTGCGTCGAGCTGATGGCCAATTTGCAGTTCGATCGCTTCGAACTCATCGCCGTTGAAGCGGAACAACCCGGAGTATCGAGTGGCCGCCCAGATCTGGCCCCGGTCGTCGCGCGTTAGTTGATAGACCAGGTCGCCGCGCAGCCGTCGCAATTGCTCGAGAAACACCCGGGTGTGCTCGGTTTCGGGGTGCCATTCGACCAGGCCGTACTGCCACAGGCTGACCCAGAGCGTGCCGTCGTCATGCACATACAGGCTATTGACCGGCAGCGTGCCGACGCCCAGCAGTTCGTATATGCGGCTTTCCGCGCGCAGTTGATCGTCGGCGCCGATACTGAACAGACCATCGTTGGTGCCAATCCAGATTCGGCCATCCGGAGCCTGCCGCAAACCCTCGACTCGACGTACGCCGATTTCGCTGGGGAATTCCCAGTATCGCCACTGATCCGCGGCATCGCGGCGCAGCATGCCGCCCGGTACGCTCAGCCACAAACGGTCGCGGTCATCGAACAGCACCGCCGAGGTCAACCGCCGGCCCAGCTCGGCCAGGTTGTCTGGCATTTGCCGCACCAGCGGGCTGAACACCTTCTGAGTGCGCCAGCCATGAATCAAGCCCTGATCGCGACTGCCGATCCAAAGATTGCCTTCGCTGTCTTCGAGCATCGAGCGAATGTCGACATCGGCAATGCGGTTCCAGGCTTCGCCCTGACGCTGAAACCGGCGGCGGGTGGGGTCGATCAGGTAAAGGCCATCGAAGGCACCGATCCAGACATGGCCCTGGGCGCTTTCCAGGATGACATTGACCCGCGGCATGGGCCGCGCTACGCCGTCATCGAAGCCGATCTGGACGAAGCGGTCGCCGGCGGCGTCGTGACGGAAGACACCGAGCTGCGACCCGGCCCAGATCTCGCCATGAACCCGCGCAATGGTGCGCACCTCCGCGCCGCGCTCGAAAACTTCCGCCGCTTCCAGGTCGAGTAGGTAGTGGCGCCAATGCAGCAGGTCAGGGCTCAGCCAGTAGACCCCGCCGGTGGTGGCCAGCCAAAAGCCGTCGTCGTGTTCGACCATACCCCAGATGCGTTCCCCGAACAGGGGGTGGTCGGGGTCGTCGCGGGCAAAGCGGCGCAGGCGGTCCGGATCATCGGGATCGATCAGGTTGATGCCGGCTGCGGTGCCGACCCAGACTCGCCCGCCGCTATCCACCATCAGGCGCTGGACGCGGTTGTCGGCCAGCGCATCCGGGTCATCGGCATCCGCCAGGAAAGCCACGTAGCGTTCTTGTTGCCGATCCCAATATTGCAGGCCATTGCCCCAGCTGCCAACCCACAGCCGACCGGCGGGCGTAATGACCTGAGTGCTGACATTGGCGCGGGTCAGGTCGGCGGCAAAGCCCTCGTTCCATGACGTGAACTCATTGCCGTCAAAACGCAACAGGCCGTCGGTATCGCCAGCCAGCCAGATCAGCCCATCCGGATCCTGGAACAGATCGTAGATGGAGGACTGGCGCCCGCCAAGTTCATCGGCCAGGCGCTCGAACTGGTACTGTACGGATCCGACAGCCGGCTCGGCCCAGGTCCACGCCGCCAGCAGCAGACACACCCCATAGGCGAAACCGGCGCGGGTTCGTGGGCCGAATGACTCGAGAATGAACACGGGCGCGCGCAGCTCCGCTTTGGCCAACCTGCTTCAGAATAGCGCCGGCGGCCGCGCTTGTCATCCTGTGTTCAGTGCAGCTTCAGTGCCGGTCGCAGGAAGTGGCTCAGGCTGCGCACGGTCATCATCAGGGTGCCGCGCAGCAGTCCATAGACCTCGAGCAGATGGCGGCGATAGAGCGAGTGATAGGTAAAGCGCGCCAGACGACCTTCGACCATGACGCCGCCACCGAGAAAGGAAAACAGGTTGCCGACGGTGTGGAACCGCGACAGGTTGACCAGCGAGCCCAGGTCACGATAGACATACTCGCGACGCGGCTCGCGATCGTTGAGCAGGTCAATGAGATTGTTGACCACCATGTGGCCCATCTGCCGGGCCACCTGTCCGCGCGGCGGCGCGATGCTGCCGTCCGCTTGCGGGCAGGCGCAGCAATCGCCGATGGCGAAGATGCGCTCATCGCGCGTGGTCTGGGCATTGGGCTTGACCACCAGCTGGTGGTCGGCGTTGGTCTCCAGACCGCCAATGTCGGCCAGAAACTCCGGCGCCTGGATGCCGGCGGCCCACAGGGTCAGATCGCTGGGCAGCTTTTCACCGCCGGCCAGCACGATCCCGTCCGCCTCGGCCCTGACCACGCGCTGGCCCATGCGCACCTGGATGCCCATGTTCTCAAGCTGGCGGGCCACCGAGTTGGCAATGGCCTCGCGCGGCACCTGCGGCAGGATGCGCTCGGCGGCATCGATCAGAGTGATCGAGAGCATGGCGGGGTCCATGTTGAAGCCGTAACCCTTGAGCTGATCGGCGGCGTGCATCATCTCGGCGGCCATTTCCGCCCCGGTCGCGCCGGCGCCGATGATGATGACCTTGACCTGTTCACTGAGTCGTTCTTCGCGCGCATAACGCAGGAAACGCTTGCGCAGCGTGTCCTTGATGTCCAACGCCTGCTGGGTGGTGTCGAGAAAGTGACAGTGCTCTTGCACGCCGGGAATGCCGAAGTCCTTGGCCACGCTGCCTATGGCGACAACCAGGTAGTCATAGGCAATGGTCCGGGCCGGCAGCAACTCCTGGTCCCCGTCCATGATCGGCGCCAGCTCGATCCGCCGTTGCTCGCGGTCGATGCCGGTCAGCCGGCCCTGCTGGAAGCGGTAGCCGTTGGCGCGCGCATGGCCGCGAAAACTCATGGCGTCGATGCCGGTGTCCAGCGTGCCGGTCGCCAATTCATGCAGCAGGGGCTTCCAGACGTGGTTTTCGGCCATGTCGACCAGGATGACCTCGGCCTTTTTCTTGCGGCCCAGCCGCCTGCCCAGGCGGGTGGCCACACCAATGCCGCCGGCACCGCCGCCGACGATAACAATTCTTTTCATGTTCGGACCTGATTTGAGGGAATTGATGTGCATCAAGCTTCGCACCCGGCGCGCTTGCTACATTGAGCCCCCGTCAACATAGCAAGCAGCAGGTGCACCATGGGTATAGGCAATATAGGACTTCCTCAACTGATCATTCTCCTTGTGGTCGTCATGCTGGTGTTCGGGACCAAGAAGATCCGTAACCTGGGCGGTGACCTCGGCTCGGCCATCCGCGATTTTCGCAAGGGTATGAACGAAGCCGAATCCGAAGTGAGTGAAGCAGCCAAAGTAGCGGATACCGAACCGACCGCCAAGAGCTGACCCGCCGCGGCATCCACGACCGGGCGCGCGTCGCCCTGGCCTGATCATTAGACGCTCTCGTAGTGACGTCGGTCGTCACGCGTGCCGGTGTAATACAAGCCGCCGCTGAGACCGTAATCGTCCGGGTTCAGACTCTCCAGCCGGTCCGCGTGTTCCCCGGCCCGGACCATGTATTCGTATTCGTCGATGCTCAAGCGTCGGCGCGCCGCCAGTTGCGCGCTGGGATCCAGCCTGGCTTCCCACTCGCCGGCACACTCCGTGATCTTGCCCAGGCAATAGGTCGCGCCGCAGCCACTGCCGTAAGAGAACAGGCTGACTTGCTGGCCAGCGAGTTTCGACCCGGCCTTGCGCAGCAGGTCGATCAGCGACAGAAACAGTGAGCCAGTGTAGATGTTGCCGATCTCGGCGTTGAGCGTCAGCCAGGGTGCGCAGCGCTTTGCATAGCTATCCTGCAGTTGATGCCACTGTTCAGGCTCGTCTTTGCTGATAGCCTGCCCCATCTCCATCTCCAGTTCCCTTTGATGGGCCTTGAACGCCATCCTGACGAAGGGCACATGATACAGACAGGCCTGCAGTTCACCCAGCAAATCCTGACGCGAGCCGACCGCGTCTTCGCGTGCGGCGGCCAGGGCGTCCAGGTAGCACTGGATGGAGTACTGACCATCGGCTAGGGCGTACTTGGAGTACAGCGGTCGCCAGAAGTCCATGACCTGGCGGGTGTAGTCGCCAATGCTGGCCGGCTGAATTTCCAGCAGGCGCGGCTGCCGGTCGACCAGCATGGCCACGGCTCCCGCGCCCTGAGTCGGCTCGCCGGGTGTGCCCAGGCCATAGTTGGCGATGTCGGAAGCGATCACCAGCGCCTTGCGCCCGCGCGCCCGGCCGGAGGCGATCCAGTCCATCGAAGAGGTCAGGCCGGCCATGGCGCCGTAGCAGGCGTGCTTGGTTTCGAAAGTGCGGCAGCGCTCGTTCAGGCCGAGCAGATCATGGACGTAAACTGCTACCGGCTTGCTGTGGTCGACGCCGGTCTCGGTGCCGACAATCAAGGTGCCGATTTCGGCCGGGTCGATGTCGAAGGCCTGCAAGACCTGTGCACCGGCCTCCACGGCCATGGTGACGGTGTCTTCGCAGGGGCTGGCAATCGCCATGCGATGTTGCCCCAGGCCTCTGGTGAACTTGGCCGGATCGACCCCGCGGGCTTGCGCCAGGTCGGCCAGATCGACATAGGCAGCCGGCCCGGCAAAAGCGAGGCCGTCGATGCCGACGGGGAAAGGTTCAGTCATGTTGGGTGCTGCAATCGGTCCAGGCAACAGCGCCTCAGGATACCCTAACCATCTTGCGTCGGAGAAATGCGATTTGTGTCTGTAGCGGCAGCTCCTTGGGACAGACGTCATGGCAGCCGAGCAGGCTCATGCAGCCAAACACGCCGTCATCGTCGCCGATCAGATCGTAGAAGTCGCCGTCATCGCGGGCATCGCGCGGGTCCAGGCGGAAGCGGGCGATCTTGTTCAGGCCCACCGCACCCACGAAGTCCTCGCGCATGCGCGCCGTACCGCAGGCCGAGACGCAGCAGCCGCATTCGATACAGCGATCCAGTTCGTAGATGTCCTCGGCCAGCTCCGGCTCCATGCGCGTTTCCACGGCGTGGATGTCGACGGCTTCGGTTTCGTGGATCCAGGTTTCCAGGCGCTCGCTCATGCCGCGCATCCACTCCCCGGTATCCACCGACAGATCGCCGATCAGCTTGAACACGGGCAGTGGCGCCAGGGTGATCTCGGACTCCAGGGTCGAGGTGAGGGTGCGGCAGGCCAGGCCGGGCCGACCGTTGATGACCATGCCACAACTGCCGCAGATGCCGGCGCGGCAGACGAAGTCGAATTGCAAGTCGGGTGCAAAACGCTCGCGGATCTCGTTCAAGGCAATGAACAGGGTCATGCCCTCGTATTCTTCCAGCTCGAAGCGCGCGACGTGTGGCTCGCTGGTCGGGTCTTGCGGGTTGTGGCGCAGAATCTTGAATATCAGGCTGCGGCCGGGGGATGAGTTGATCATGGCTTGACCTCCAGGCGCTGGTTGCGCGGGCGGTATTTTTCCGGCAGCAGGTGTGCAAACGGCATGAGCGCCGATTGCCGCGCGTAGCGGTCATTCGGATCCACCGCTTTCAGGATCTGCTCGATCTGTTGATGACGCCTTGCGCTATCGGGATGGTCGATATGGTTGCGCGTGCCGTAGCCGCGGAAGCCCGGGGGTAGCTCCATGTCGTCGACGTCGATGGCCTCGTAGTCCAGTCGCGGCAGACTGGCCTGCTGACTCGGCCAGGTGGTGATCGAGCGGTTGAGCCAGTCGCGGTCGTTGCGCTGCGGGAAATCCTCGCGGTAGTGAGCGCCGCGGCTTTCGCTGCGTTGGCGCGCGCCCAGCGCGGCACACAGGGCCAGTTTCAGCATCTTGGGCAGGCGATAAGCTGCGACCAGCTCGGGATTAGCGCCTGGCGAGCGGCTACGAACCGCCAGGTTGCGGCTGCGTTCCAGCAGCTGTTCCAGCTCTTCCACCGCGCTTTCCAGTTCCGACCCGGTGCGGAAAATACCGACCTGCTCGATCATGATTTCTTCCATGCGCGAGCGGATCGCGCCGGCGTTCTCATTGCCGCTGGAATTCAGCAGTCCATCCAGCGCCGCCTGTTCGCGCTCGATGAAACCACGCACCAGGCCGGTCGACAGGTTGATGTCGCTTTTCGGATCGGCGCAGTAGTCGGCGATGAACTCCGAGACGATCATGCCGGCGACCACGGTTTCGGCTACCGAATTTCCCCCTAAGCGGTTAAAGCCGTGCATGTCCCAGCACGCCGCCTCACCGCAGGCGAACAGGCCCTTGAGGGTGGAGCTCTCGCCGCGATGGTCGGTGCGGATGCCGCCCATGGAGTA
>SLJA01000312.1 GCA_007135355.1 Wenzhouxiangella sp. | reverse complement strand
TGCGAGGATGTCTACTCGGCCCCCACCAACGACAGCAACTTCAACCAGGGTCCGCGATCGGATATCGAGGCCAGCGAAGGCCTGTTCTTCAGCACCTGCTCTTTCTTCGATCCCAACTGTACCGGCTCGCAGACCAACAATTCCGGATCCTTCGAGAACCGATTGATGGTCGATACCGGTCAGCTGCAAACCCCAGGAGCCGACTATTTTTTGGATTCCTGGTATGTGATCCAATACGACATCGATATCTGGAATTCCATGGCCTACCGACGTCTGAATCCCCAGCCGATGGGCAACGCCTGGTCATTTGGTCCGCTGGGCCCGTTCACCGAGGGACGGGTGCTGGACCAGTGGGTGGATCCGAACAATCCGGGCCCCAACGCCGATCATGTCAGCATCGTCGTGCCTTCGGCAACGCCGGAGCAGCCCTATCCGGGCAATATGCCGCAAGGCCACATCAACGTGGCCGTCAAAGTCATGGAAACCGCGGCCGGCTATCGCTATAACTATGCCGTCCAAAACTTCGATTTCGATCGCGGCATCGAGGCCTTTCGGGTTCCGTTCCCGTCGGGCGCCGCACTCCTCGAGGCCCGCTTCGGCGGCGTTGATGGGCATCCCGGTGATGACTGGACCATCAGCGTCGAAGATGGCTATCTGAACTTCGAAGCGCCTGAAAACAATCCCCTGAACTGGTTCAAGTTGTTCAACTTTGAGTTTGAAACCAGTTTGCCGCCGGCTCAGACCGAAATCCACCTGGACCTTGGCGGTGACGCGGTCCAGCCCACCTGGACCGAGTCCATCCTGGGCCCGGATCCGCAGGCCTCGCCGATCCCGGATGACGTTGTCTTCGAGACCGTGTTCCCCGCAGGCACTTTCAACTTCCCGCTGGCACTGCGCCACGCCGGTGATGGTTCGAATCGCCGGTTCATCGTCGAGCGCAGCGGCCGCATCCTTATCGTCGATGCCGATGACAATATCCTGCCGCAGCCCTTCCTGGATATTTCAGCTCAGGTCAACACTTTCTTTGAAGGCGGGCTTTTGGGCCTGGCCTTCCATCCTGATTTCGCCGGCAACGGCCGGTTTTTCGTCAACTTCACTTCGACGGGTTCACCGTTGATTACCCGGATTGTTGAATTCAAAGTCGATAGCGACAACCCCGATCTCGCCGATCCGGCCAGCCAGCGCAACATCCTGTCCATTCCCCAGCCGGCCGGCAACCACAACGGCGGCGACCTGCATTTCGGCCCGGACGGATATCTCTACATCGGCATGGGCGACGGCGGGCCATCGAATCCCAGCCAGAATCCGGAAAGCCTGCTCGGCAGCATGCTCAGGATTGATATCGACGGCGATGATTTCCCGGCGGACCCCAACACCAATTACGCCATTCCGCCCGACAATCCGTTGATTGGCGTCAGCGGGCGCGACGAAACCTGGGCTTACGGGCTGCGCAACCCGTATCGCTTCAGCTTCGACCGCGACACGGGTGATCTCTGGATCAGCGATGTGGGCCAGGCGACTTGGGAAGAAATCAACCTTCAGCCGGCCGGCGATCCCGGTGGCCAGAACTACGGCTGGGACGTTTGCGAAGGTGGCTGGCAAACCGGCAGCACTACCCAGTCCTGCAGCCTTTCGGGCTCGACCCTGCCGGTGATTGAATACCGGCGCGTCTCGCCGCAGTGTTCGGTAACCGGCGGTTATCGCTATCGCGGGCCGTTCCCCTCTCTGCACGGTCTGTACGTGTATAGCGATTTCTGCAGCGGTCAGATCTGGTTTGCCTACGAAGACAACGGTAACTGGCTCTCGGAAGCGATTGAATCCGTGGGCAACGGCGTGGTTGGCTTTGGGGAGGACGAACTAGGGCACCTGTATGTGCTGCGCAACAACGGCCAGATACTTCGCGTCGAAGCGGCGACGGCGCCTGCCCCGGAACTTGCTGCCGTCCAACCCGAACAAGGCCCGATCAGCGGCGGCACGCAGGTTTCTTTGAGCGGCGCGCATTTCGCTGCCGGCGCGGGCGTGATGTTTGGTGAAAGCGTCTGTAAGGACATTGACGTCGTCAGCGCAAGCGAAATCACCTGCATTACACCCTCGGCTGAGCCTGGTAGTGTGGATATCACCATCACCAACCCCGACGGGCAGAGTGTCACGCTGGTGGCCGGCTTCACCTTTGAGCCGCTGCCCGCGCCCGCTCTGTTCCTGAGTAGCACGGTACTTGACTTCGGCGACATACCAGCCGGTGAGCAGCTTGCGCTCAGTGTTGAGATTCAAAACACCGGTACGGCGGACCTTGAGATTTCTTCCCTGAACCTCACCGGCGTGCCGTTCATGCTTGATACGGACGACTGCGGCGGCAGCGCTTTCGAACTGGCGCCCGAGCAGACCTGCACGCTGGCCGTGACCTTTGCCCCGCTGGAAGGAGGCGAATTCAACGACCAGATCAGCATCCAGTCAAATGCCAACAGCAGCCCGGACGCGGTTGACCTGACCGGTCGCGGTATTCAGGGCGCGGGTGAGCTGGACGTGTCGCCAATGAGCCTGAATTTTGGCGACGTGGCCGTCAGCCGCAGCGAGTCCTTATCCCTGATCCTGACCAATTCAGCGCCGTCGTACGCTCTGGCGCTGGAACTGCAGGCAAACATTATTGCCGGCGGCAGCAGCTTCGAGATCGACGACGATGCCAGCGACTGCGGCACCGAACTCCCGGCCCAAGAAAGCTGTACGCTGGTGGTTCGCTTCCTGCCGCCGGCACAAGCGGCTTACTCAGGTGTATTGCGCGTTCGCGCCGATGGCGACCCGGTCAATATCAGTCTGCAGGGCAGGGGCGTTGCGCTGGAGTCAATGATCTTCGACGACCGCTTCGAGACCCGACCATCGGGTCAATGAGGGGTCTTGCCTTATTTCTGACCGCGCTGTGGCTGACCACGGTTGCGGCTGAACAGGCAGGTCCAGTTGCCGAACAGAGGCTGCGCCTGGCAGATCCAGCCGTGCTTGAAGCCCTGCGCGAAACCGATACGCCGGGCTTGCCGCGCAATCTTGCGCCCGAAGAGCGCCCCTTCCTGCGCTTGCCTGACTTGAGCCGGGTCACCCGAATTGCCCCGGTTGCCGACCATTTGTTCACCGCCTCGGAATTCGAGCGCAACGCGGCCATCTTGATGCGCTGGGGTAACTTCAACGCGGTGCTGACCGAGATGATCGTGCCCATTACCACCGGCGATAGTCTGGCCAAGGTCATGCTGGTCGTGGCCAACAGCTCTCAGCAGGCGAGCGCTGCCAACACCTTAAACAGCGCCGGCGCCAACCTCGACCGGGTGGAGTTCGTGATCGCGCCTAGCAACAGCGTCTGGATTCGTGACTATGGCCCACGCTTTACCAGTGCCGATAACGATCGCGTCA
>SLJA01000326.1 GCA_007135355.1 Wenzhouxiangella sp. | reverse complement strand
CGGCGACCTGCTGCAGCAGGCCGAAGAAGTCGCGCCAGAACGCACGCATGCCGTCTTCGTCCAGTTGCAACAACTCGGGAACATCCAGACCAGCCGAAAACAGACCGGGCCGACCCGACAGTACCAGAGCGCGCGCGCCCTCGGCCGTTTGCCGCCTGATGGTGTCACGCAACTCCCTGACCAGGGCCGGGTTGAGCGCGTTGACCGGCGGGCGATCGAGGCGAATTTCGACCACCTCGTCCGGATGGGAAAAGACTTGCAGCATGGGATTCTCCGATGAGCTGAATACTTGAGCGGCCGAAAGCCGCGACCGTACTTGAAAGCTTACACGATCCTCCCGCAACAGGGCCTTTATTGACCCTGTTGCGGCGATGTTACGGCGATAATACGGGGTCGTTCAACACCATCGATCCCGGCATGAAAAACACCATTCCGCTCGCCCTGCTGTTGCTGTTGGCCCCGCTGCTGGTCATGGCCGAGGCCGCCCTGGATATTCTTGACCCCTGGTCGCCGGAGGCCCCGCCCGGGCGCATGATGGCGGGCTTCATGGATCTGCACAATCCGACCGACAGCGCAATCGTCCTGGTCGATGCGCGCAGCCCGCAGTTCGGTCATGTGGAAATCCACACCATGATCATGGACGACGGCGTGATGCGCATGCGCCGGCTTGATGAGCTGGTGATTGCGCCCGGCGCCACCGTGACTCTGGAGCCGGGCGGGCTGCACTTGATGTTCATCGAACCGCGGGACCCGCTGCGCATTGGCGACTACATCGCCGTGGAACTGATCGATGAACAGGGCCGGCTGTATCCGCTGCAGACCGAGGTGCGCGCCCGTCATCGCCCCGGCATGAGTCACTGAAGCCGAACATCCTTCGCGTATCATGAAGTCCGTCCCAGCGGACTTGGTTCATGTTCGAAAACGAACCGGCCACCACTGCCCTTTTGCTGGTCGCCGCCGGACTGCTGCTGCTGTTCAGCGTCGCCTTCAGCCGCCCTTCGGAACGCATCGGCATCCCGGTGGTGCTGGTGTTCTTGCTGATCGGCTTGCTGGTCGGCTCGCGCCTGCCCGAGCATTTTGTCGACTTTGATCTGGCTTTCCGCATCGGCACGGTCGGGCTGGTGCTGATCCTGTTCGACGGCGGCCTGAACACGCCGTTTCGTCAGGTCCGGCAATACCTCGCGCCGGCCTCGGTGCTGGCGACGCTCACCGTGGTCGGTACCGCCGTCATGGTCGCGCTGACGGCGCGTCTGCTGGGCCTGGGCTGGACGGAGGCCTTTTTGCTCGGCGCCATCGTTTCTTCCACCGACGCGGCGGCGGTGTTTTCCTCACTGCGCGGCTCCGGGGTTCAGCTGCGGCGCAAGGTCGGCGCAACGCTGGAGCTGGAGTCGGGCCTGAACGACCCGATGGCGGTGATTCTGACCCTGACCCTCACCGCCCAGCTGCTGGAAGGTGGGCCCTTCGACCCGTTGGCGCTGGGCATCGACGTCTTGTTGCAGTTGGTCATCGGGCTGATTGTGGGGCTGGCCGTAGGCTGGATCGGCACCCGCATTCTGGATCATATTCGCGTGCCGGCGGCCGGACTGTACCCGGCGCTGACCCTGGCCCTGGCCCTGCTGGCTTTCGGCCTGCCGACTCTGTTCATGGGCTCGGGCTTTCTGGCCGTGTATGTGGCCGCGCTGATGCTGGGCAACCGCCGCCTGCCTTATCGCTCCGGCATTCTGCGCGTGCACGACGCCATGGCCTGGCTGGGCCAGATCACCATGTTCCTGGTACTTGGGCTGCTCGCCGTGCCCGAAATGCTGGCCGCTTCGGCCGTGAAAGGCCTGCTGCTGGCCCTGGCTCTGGCCCTGGTGGCACGCCCGCTGATGGTCATGCTCAGCCTGTGGCCGTTTGGCTACAAGGCGCGGGAGTCCGGTTTTGTCGGTTGGGTGGGCTTGCGCGGCGCGGTGCCGATTCTTCTGGCTACGTTTCCGGTGCTGGCCGGGGTGCCGGGAGCACAGGAGCTGTTCCACCTGGTGTTTTTCGTGGTCGTGGTCAACGCGCTGATTCCGGGCGCCACCGTGCGCTGGGCGGTCAAGCTGTTCAAGGTCGAGCAAGGCGGGCTGCAGCGGCCGACACCGGTTATCGAGGTCAACGCCATCGATCACCTGCCGGTGCAGATCATTTCCTTCCGCCTGGACCCGGCGGCCATGGTGACCGGCAACCGAGCCGGCTCCCTGCCGTTGCCGCAGGGCGCCGACATCTTGCTGCTGGTGCGCGGCAAGGAAGCGCTGGCGGTTCGCGACGACACCGTGCTGCAAGCCGATGATCATGTCCATGTCATGCTGCGGCCGGAACACAAGCGCTCGGTCGAACTCCTGTTCGGCCTGCGCGAAGAAGATTAGGGGCCTTTACGGACCCGAAGCGCGCTCGGCCAATTCCGCTATGTGCGACAGAATGGCGGCTGTCGCCCCCCAGACCGGCCAGCAGGCGCTGCGCATGGACAACACCTGGTAACTGCGCCGGCGATGCTGGACCTGGTGCAGGCGATAGGCCTGCCGATTCAGCGCCTCGGCCAGGGGCAAGCGAAAGACGGTGAGGACCTCTCGAGGACACGGCTGCAGCTGTGGCGTACCGCGCACGATGCCGACCACCGGAACAATGCGGTAGGCACTGATGGTGTCGAAACATCGCGTCAGACCCATGACCTCGACCGTATCCGGCGCGATGCCGACTTCTTCCTCGGCTTCACGCAGCGCGGTTGCCACCGGGAAGGGCTCCTGGGCATCCCTGCCCCCGCCGGGAAAAGCGACCTGGCCGGCGTGACTTTTGAGCGCGTGGCTGCGCACGGTCAGCAGCAGGCTCGGCTCTGGCTCCATCAGGATGGGAACCAGAACGGCAGCCAGACGAGGCCGCCACACCGGCGCGTGCGGCTTGAAACCGTCTACCGGTAAGGAGTCCAGCGGTGTTTCGGGCGAGAACAGGACCGAAGCCAACTGCTTCAGCCCGTTCTCCAGGTCAGTCATCGTCGAACAAGGCCTGGGCGCGCAGCGGCAAGTGCTGCATGATTGCCCGCCGTTGCTGGGCGGAATAATTCAGCCAGGCACCAATTTCCTCGGCGCTGCGAAAACAGCCGATGCACAGTCCATCGGGACCCAGCGTGCAGGTCCCGATACACGGTGACTCGATCTCCGGGATGGGTGCCGCGGCGTCGCCCACGCGTGCCTTACTGTCCGGGAACCGGAGCGCCGCCTTCGAAACCTTCCGGCTCGCCGATCTTGACCAGACGGATGTCGAACTGCAGCGCCTCGTTGGGGCCGATGATGGGCGGATCGCCGCGCACGCCGAAAGCCAGCTCAGGCGGCAGGAACACCTGCCACATGGCGCCTTCGCGCATCAGCGGCAGCACTTCCTGCCAACCCTCGATAACCGAGTTGACCTGGAAAACGGCCGGGATACCGCGCCGGAACGAACTGTCGAATTCGCGCCCGTCGATTTTCGAACCGCGATAGTGCACGGTGACGACATCCTCCAGACTGGGGCGTGAACCCTCCCCTTCCTCGATGATGCGGTACTGCACCCCACTGGGCAGCGCCACAATGCCGGTGCGGCTGCGATTTTCCTGCAGGAAGCGATCGGCACGCGTCTGGTTATCTTCAGCCAGCTGCTGGAAGGCGGCAATGCGCTCCTGCCGAATCTGTTCCTGCAACTGCATCATGATCTGACGCATTTCGGCCACTTCCAGACGTGGCTCGCGCTCGCCATAAGCATCGCGAATGGCCTGAATGACGGCCTCCAGATCGAGATTGACGTCAAAGCTGCGCAGGTCGGCGCCAAATTCATAACCGATTGCGTAACCCAGCTTGCCTGCCTCGGATTCCAGGTTCTGAGCCGCAACCGGCGCGACAAGAACCAGGGCCGTAGCCAGGGACAAAACTACCTTTTGCATGCTGCCTCCAGATTTGGAAGATGAATACTGCGGCGATCCAAACACACCAAACCACCATTTTACCTTAGACCTGTTGCAACGGTCCGAGTCCACGCGCAATCGGAAAAATTACCGCGATATTGACTCGATCCAACGACGGCGGTTCCGCATGGTCAGAACAATTCGCTGAGTGGTCAATTTTGCCGGGTAAGCGGCAAAAAATGCCGCTTTCAGTTTTACCCCCTCTCTAAACCCCTGATTTCAGAGAATTCAAAACTTGGCATGGCATTTGCTTAAGAGGGGCAGACACAACCCTGACCGCACCAAGGAGATCAAGACATGGGTATTTTTTCCCGCATGGGCGACATTATCAACGCCAACCTGAATGCCGCACTGGAAAAAGCCGAAGATCCGGAAAAGATGATCCGGCTGATGATCCAGGAAATGGAAGACACGCTGGTCGAGGTCCGTTCAGCCACGGCCAAGTGCATCGCCGAGAAAAAAGAGCGCGCCCGCTTGCTCAAGCGCCTGGAAGAACAGCGCATCGACTGGGCCCGCAAGGCCGAGCTGGCGCTGGAAAAGGGCCGCGAAGACCTGGCCCGCGCCGCGCTGGTGGAAAAAACCGCGCTGAGCGATCGCATCGGCTACCTGACCGAGGAGCTGACTCATTACGAAGACCAGCTGGCCAAATACGACGGTGACATCGCCAAGCTGCAGGCCAAGTTGAGCGATGCGCGCAACCGCCAGCGGGCGCTGGTCATGCGCCACCGCTCGGCCAGCCACCAGCTGAAGACGCGCAAGCACCTGTACAACGACAAGATCGACGAGATGCTGCATCGCTTTGATTCAGCCGAGCAGCGCATTGAGCAGATCGAGTCCGAGGCTGAATCACTGGACATGGGCCGCAAGGGCCAGACCCTGGAGTCCGAGTTCAAGAAGCTGGAGCAGGATGAGCGCATCGAGGCCGAACTGGCTGAGTTGAAGTCGAAGTGCCAGAAAGGCTAAGCCGTCATGTTTCCCGACTTCATTTTTCCGCTACTGGTGATCTTCCTGGTCATCGTGCTGCCGATCTGGCTGATCATGCATTACACGACCCGCAATTCGGCCAATCGACGCCTGAACAGCAAGGACGAGGCGCTGCTGGAAGATCTGAATGAAAACGCGCGGCGCATGGAAGACCGCATCCGCACCCTGGAACGCATTCTGGATGCCGACAGCCCCGAGTGGAGGAACCGCCAATGAACGACCATCGCCGCTACCGCGACCGCCGTCATGACGATGATCTGGACCACGACCGTGACTACGGCAGCAGCCGGCGCGCCGCACCGAACCGCAACCGGCTGTACCGGGACAAGGACCGCGCCATTCTGGGCGGCGTCTGTGCCGGCCTGGCCGACTGGACGGGCGTCAATCGTGTCGCGTTGAGAATCATCGTGGTGTTGATGGCATTCCCGTTCACTTTCGTCATGGTGGCCGGCTACATCGCCCTGTGGTTGCTGCTGCCGAAGCGGCCGCGCAATCTGTATCGCGATGAAGCCGAGCAGGAATTCTGGGAAGAGGTCCGGCGCTCGCCACGCGATACAGCCAGCCACCTCAACCGCCGCTTCCGCGACCTGGACGGGCGACTGCAGCGCATGGAAGCCTGGGTAACCTCCAGTGAGTATCGCATTGACCGCGAGCTGCGCGACTGACCCGCGGCAGACGCCTGAGGGAGAACGCCATGCATCTGCTGATCTTGATCCTGACCGCCCTACTGCTGATCCCGGCCGCCGTGGCCGGGATCGTCAGCGGCACCAGCCAACTGGTCAGCCAATGGCGCGAACTGGGCGCCCAGCTGGATGAACTGGTGCGGATCGCGCAGCCTTTGTGGCCTGTCGGTCAGTCGCTGCTGGGCGTGCTGGTGGGGCTCTTGCTGCTGGGCTTGGCCGCGGGCCTGCTGATGCATGCGCTAAAATCCCGACCCTGACTTCCGCCTCAAGGGTCCACCCCATGTCTTTTGAAAACCTCGCCGTCGTTACCCGCGGCGGCATTCACACCATTACCATCAAGCGTCCATCCAAGCTCAACGCCCTCAACCGCCAGACCTTGCAGGAGCTCTACGGCGCGATCATCGACGCCAGCGGCGACGACAAAGTGCGCGTCATCGTGATCACGGGCTCGGGCGACAAGGCCTTCGTCGCCGGCGCCGACATCGCGGAAATCCGCGAGCAATCGCCGACCGAGGCGCGCAGCTTCTCGCAGTTCGGCCAGAACCTGATGAGCATGATCCAGAGCCTGGACAAGCCGGTCATCGCAGCCATTAACGGCTATGCGCTGGGCGGCGGTATGGAGCTGGCGCTGGCCTGTCACTTGCGCGTGGCCAGCAGCAAGGCTCGCCTGGGCCTGCCCGAGATCAAACTCGGCATCATGCCCGGCTTCGGCGGCACCCAGCGCCTGGTGAGACTGGTGGGCTCCACGCTGGCGCTGGAATTGGCCTTGAGCGGGGAGCCGATCAGCGCCGAGCGCGCTCACGAACTTGGCCTGCTGAATCAGGTGGTAGAGCCGGCGCAACTGGAGGAAGCGGTCAAGGCATTCGCGGCCCCCTTGGTCAAGGCCGCTCCAGAAGCCGTGCGCGGTATTCTCCAGGCCACCCTGCAGGGCGCGGACATCAATCTGGAAGCCGGCCTTGCGCTGGAAACCGCCCGCTTCGCCCTGTGTTGCGCGACCGAAGACATGCAGGAAGGCACCGCCGCCTTCCTGGAAAAACGCGCGCCGGAGTTCAAGGGGCGCTGATAAAAGCGCATCACGCAGAGATGGGGAGCCGCTGAGTCCGCAGAGGAGGCAGTTAAAGGATGCTTTTTACCCTCAACGCTCTGCGTTTTCTGCGCCTCAGCGCCTCTGCGTGAGGGCTTTCCCCTGTTGAGGGCACGGGGCAAAAAGTCAGCATAGCGCCTTAAAGCATCGGCTGACGTGAGCTGAAGGCATGGGCCAGGGTGGAGCGGTCGGTATGCTCCAGTTCACCGCCCAGCGGTACGCCCTGAGCCAGGCGCGAGACCTTGATGTCGCGCCGGCCGGCCATTTCGCGCAGGTAGTGGGCCGTGGCTTCACCCTCGACCGTGCTGTTGGTGGCAATCACGATCTCCTGCACTACGCCTTCATCCAGACGCCGTTCAAGCTGATCCAGCCCCAGATCGGCTGGCCCGATGCCGTCAAGCGGAGAGAGCCGGCCCAGCAACACGAAGTACAACCCGCGATAGCCGGTTGCCGCCTCAATGGCCAGCACATCCGATGGACCTTCGACGATGCACAGCAGGCCGGCCTCACGCTGATCGTCGGCGCAGATCCGACACACCTCGGCGGCCGTGAAGTTGCGACAACGACGGCAGTGGCGAATATCCTGCATGGCCGATCCCAGCGCGCGGGCCAGGCGCCGGCCACCGTCACGATCGCGCTCGAGCAGGTGCAGGGCCATGCGCTGGGCCGAACGCGCGCCCACACCCGGCAGGCAGCGCAAGGCCTCGAGCAATTCGTCGAAGGGATCTCTGCTCATGATCCGCGACGCGCGCGGCCTCGATTCTTCAAGGCAAGGTAAAGCCCGGCGGCAAAGGCAGGCCGCCGGCCAGGCCAGACATTTTTTCCTGCGTCGCCTGCTGAACGCGGTTAACCGCATCATTGACCGCCGCGGCAGTCAGGTCTTCGATCATTTCACGATCATCCGCCACGCTCTCGTCAATGCTGATGCGACGAACTTCGTGGCGGCCGGTCATGACCACCTCGACCAACCCACCGCCGGCTTGGCCGGTCACTTCCAGCGTCGCCAGCTCTTCCTGGGCTTTCTTGACGTTTTCCTGCATTTTCTGCGCTTGCTGCATCAGCTGCGCAATGTTGCCTTTTATCATCGGTTCAGTGACTCCTGGTATCGACAGGTCGGATCGAATCTCGCAGCACCTCGGCGTCGAAGCGGCTGCGCAAGCGCTGGATTAATGGGTCCTGCTCGATCGCTTGTTCCGCCGCCGCGCGTGTTTGATCCATGCGCGTCTGTTCCATTCGGGCCGGCGTCTCCAGCTCGACCCCAGCCGCGGCAGTGACGGAGACTCGCACCGGTTCGCCGCAATACCGGGTCAAGGACTTCTCCAGATTTGCCTTGAAACGCTCCGTCACCATGAATAGATCATCGGCGCCGGCCGTGAATTCTATTTGACCCGGGCGCGCTCGCTTCAGCGCCAGCATGGCAGCCACCGTGGCAACCGGCCCGCTCAGCGGCAAAGTGGACAAAACATGAGGCCAGGATTCGGGGGTCAAGGTTGTCGCGCTAGAGGCTTTGACCGTTTCTTGCGGTGCGGCGGGGGCGTCGGGCTGAACGCGCGTTGTTGACTCAACTGCCCGCGGAGTGGACGAAACCTGGGCCTCCGGACTTGCGCTGGTCGCGCTGCCGCCGCTCTTGCGTTGCCCATCGGAGCCGTCGTCATCGCCGGCGGGCGCAAAGGCAAACATGCGTAGCAAGGCCATTTCACAGCCTGACTTTTCAGTCGGCGCGAGGTTCAGATCACGGCGACCGGTCACCGCAATCTGGTAGAACAATTGCACATCTTCCGGATCCAGACGGGCGGCAAGCGCAAGCAGTTCATCCCAGTCCGCACGCGAATCATCCCGATAATCCGGCAGCAGTTGAATCAGGGCAATCCGATGCAGGCCTTCGGCCAGATCCGACAGCAGCTGGGGCATGCTGCGTGCTTGCGCAAAAACCTCCCCGATGGCCTCGACGGCGGCGGCCGGATTTCGCTCGGCCAGCGCGGTCAGCAGCGTGTGGACATGGCGCTGCTCGACGCTGCCCAGCATATCGCGCACCGCTGCTTCACCCAGTGGCGGACCGGCCGCGAGAGCTTGATCGAGCAAACTCAATCCGTCTCGCATACTGCCATCCGCGGCTCGGGCCAGCAGATTCAATGCTTCCGGTTCGGCCTCAATGCCTTCAGCGGCAAGAATTTTCTCCATCTGCGAACGAATCTCGTCGGCCTTGAGGCGACGCAAGTTGAACTGCAGGCAACGCGAAAGGATGGTGACCGGAATTTTCTGCGGATCGGTGGTGGCCAGCACGAATTTCACGTGCTCCGGAGGTTCTTCCAGCGTTTTCAGCAGCGCATTGAAGCTGTGGGTGGACAGCATGTGCACCTCATCGATCAGGTACACCTTGAATCGCCCCCGGGCCGGAGCATACTGGACGTTGTCCAGAATTTCGCGCGTATCGTCCACCTTGGTGCGCGAGGCGGCATCGATCTCCAGCAGGTCAACGAAGCGCCCCTCGTCAATGGCCACACAGTGCTCGCACACCCCGCAGGGCTCGGCGCTGACTCCTTCCAGGCAGTTGAGCGACTTGGCCAGAATGCGCGCGATTGTGGTCTTGCCCACGCCGCGCGTTCCCGTGAACAGAAACGCATGATGGATACGACCCTCCGCCAGGCCATTCGACAACACCTGAACAACATGCGACTGCCCTACCAGCTCGGCAAAGTTCCGCGGACGCCATTTTCTTGCAAGAACCTGATAACTCAAGATATTTTGCCTTCAGAGCGAATCCTTACGGGACTCGTGCCGGCCCCGCCAATGAAGCTGAAGTTTACACCAGGGCAAGCCGCTGGGCAGGCTGGGCCGGAATGCCCGGCACCGGATTCAGCCGCCCTCCCGCCTGCGCGCGGCCCGGCGCGCACCGCGCATCAGCACCTTGAAATAGGTTTCCGGCAGCCAACGCCGCATTCGGTAAAGCCAGCGCGTATTGCCGTGGGTCAGCAGCATGAAGCGCGGTTTCTCGACCGCCCGATAAACCACCTGGGCAACATCGTCGGCGGATACGCCGGAGTTGCTCATCCAGCGCTCCACCCGCTTTTGGTAGCTGGTGTCGGGCGCACGCATGGTTTCGGTCAGGCGCGTCTTGACAAAGGCCGGACACAGCACCGAAACCCGCACCCCGGAATCGGCCAACTCGGCCCGCAGCATTTCCGACATCGCGATGACGGCCGCCTTGGCCGTGCCGTAGGCATTGATTCCGGGTGCGGCTGCAAATCCGGCAAACGAGGCAACGTTGATAATGTGTCCGGTCCCGCGCTCGCGCATGCCCGGCGCAAAGGTCTTGCAGCCGATAACCACACCCATCAGATCGATATCCAGCACCCAGCGCCAGTCCTCCACCGAGGTTTCTTCCAGGCTGCCGCCGACCGCCACCCCGGCGTTGTTGATCAAGACATCGACCGGGCCCAGTTGCTCGGCAATCTCGCCGGCCACCCGCTGCCAGTCCGCCTCGGAGGTCACATCCATCTGCAGGGCCAGCGCGCCGCAGCCGATTTCGTCCGCCACGGCCCGCGCGCGTTCCACATCCAGATCGGCCACAACCGGAGTCCAGCCGGCCGCCGCAAAGCGCCGCGCCATTGCCGCACCCAGGCCGGCACCGCCGCCGGTAATCAGCACAATCCTGCCTTCAGAACCTTTCGTCATCGTTTATCCCTTCCATCGCTAGGCCCCGGGTCCGCAGACTCCAGCAGCGTTAGGCGAAAACAATTTTTACCGCAGATGAACGCGGATGAACGCAGATAAAAAATCAAATCCTGCGCAGGTGCGGAGATATTTGATTTGTGCAAAGCGCAGACCGGCTCCTTGGTGACTCGGATTGCGCTCGTCCGGCACTGAGTGGCGAAAACTGCGGCTCAAACAATATATCGGCGTTCATCTGCGGTTAAAACAACCTTCAACATAAATCACTCATTCAAATCCCAGCCAGACCGCACCGACCAGCACTAGCGCCGCCATGGCGAACAGCTTGAGCATCAACGGCCAGGCGAACTTCAGCCACTTGGCATAGGAAATGCCGGCCATGCCGAGAATCCCCATCAGGATGGCGTTGGTCGGGATGATCATGTTGGTGAACCCATCCCCCAGCTGGTAGGCCAGCACCGAGACCTGGCGCGACACACCGACCAGGTCGCCCAGCGGCGCCATCAAGGGCATGGTGACAAAAGCCTGTCCCGAACCCGAGGGAATGAAAAAGTTGAGGACGGACTGGATCGCCAGCATGCCCACCGCCGACAACTCGGCACCGACCAGCGACAGCGGCAGCGACAGATAGTGGACGATGGTGTGCAGGATCTGGCCGTCTTCCATGATCAGGGCAATGCCGCGCGCCACGCCGACCAGCAGGGCCGTCTCGGTCAGCTCGCGAGCACCCTGGATGAATTTTTCCGCGGTCACGCTGGGCGCCAGGCGGCCGATCGCAGCGGCCACCAGACCGAGAATAAGAAAGGCCGCGCCCAGCTCGTTGAGATACCAGCCGCGCGTGGCAATGCCCCACACCGCGGTTCCCAGGGCCAGGAAAAAACCGATGACGATGGCGATGTGGCCGGCATGCATGGCCGGATAGTCGTGCGGCGGCTCGGCGGGCTCGATCAGAGACTGGTCATACACCACACTGGCGCTCGGATCGCGCCGCACGCGTTCCGCGTAGGACCAGACATGATGAACCGCGATCAGGCCGAAGGGCAGCAACAGGGCCAGCCGCACCGGCCAGCCCGAATAGGTCGGCAGCTCGGCCACCCCCTGCGCTACCACCACGGTATAGGGGTTGAAAGCGGCCACACCATAGCCGACGCCGTAGCCGCAGATGATCATGGCCACTGCCGTCATGGGATCCATGCGCATGGCCCGGCACAAGGCCACCAGGATCAAGACGAAGGGGATGTATTCGCCCGAGGACCCCACCGCGCTCGAGGCCAGGGCAAAGCTGAAAATCACCGCGGCAATCAGCCAGGCCGGGCGTTTGCCGAAACGCTCAAGCAGCCGCCCCAGCAGCGCATCGATGGTGCCGGTAGCGCGGATTACGGCCAGCACGCCGCCGATGATGAACAAAAAGAAGATGATGTCGCCGGCCGAGGCAAAGGCGCGCGGAACGGCCGTGAACAAGGCCAGCGGGCTCATCAGTTCCCGCTCCTCGGCCACTTCGAAAGAACCCGGCACCACCATCGCCCGGCCCTGGGCGTTGAGCTCGGTCTGAAAAGCCCCCTGCGGAATGATCCAGGTCGCAACCAGCGCCGCAACCATCAGGAAAAACAGCAGTGCAAGGGTGTTGGGAACGCGGAAGGTCATAGATGCCGGGTTCGATGAGAGACTGGAGATTGTAGCGCGCAGGGTTCAGGTTTCAGGGTTCAGGTTTAAGGAACACCGGATCTTGCCACCCCTGAACCCTGAACCCTGAAACCTGAATCCCTAACGCCCCATTCATGCGCCAAGGCAGCCATGGCGTATGATTCACACTGGCCCTAGTTCCAGGATCACCCTCCCCCATGGTCAGCCGCAAACGCGCACCGGCTCGGGAGATATTCGGTTGGGCGATGTTCGATTTCGCCAACCAGGCCTACACCCTGCTGATCATCACGGTAGTGTTCGGCGACCTGTTCACCCGGGTCATCGTGGGCGACAGTCCCGACTATCGGCTGGGCAACTTGCTGTGGAGTGTGGCCCTGGCGGTGAGCTACCTGATGGTGGTGATCGCCAACCCCGTTTGCGGCGCGATCATGGATCACTCGCGTCTGCGCAAGCGGTTTCTGTTTTTCAGCTACCTGGCCACGGTCGTCACCACCGCCCTGCTGTGGTTTGTCGAACCCGGCTGGATCGCGCTGGCCATGGCGCTGGTGATCCTGTCGAATTTTTCCTATGCGATCGGCGAGGCCTTTATCGCCAGCTTTCTGCCCGGCCTGGGCCCGAGGCGCGATCTGGGCTGGATTTCGGGCCTGGGCTGGAGCCTGGGCTATGTGGGCGGCATGGTCTCGACCATCTTCGCCCTGGCTTTCCTCGGCGAGGTCAGCGCCGAGAACTACGAACGTATCCGCTTCGTTGGTCCGTTTGCCGCTGCTTTCTTTCTGATTGCCGCCATTCCGACTTTCGTCTTCCTGCGCGAACGCGGCCGCCGCCGCGCGCGGCTTCCCGGCCAGGGCCTGGTCGCCGCGGGCTTCAAGCGAATTCT
>SLJA01000245.1 GCA_007135355.1 Wenzhouxiangella sp. | reverse complement strand
GCCTGTCAGCGTCCATGGCAGGGCAGGCGGAGCCGCATGGCGGCTTTCGCGGCAGCGAAAAAAGCCTTGCGAGCGCAGCCGTTGCCCGTGTTCCGGCTCTTGTAAAGGGCTACGGCCATTCACTGCGAGCCGCGCCTTGCCCTGAACGCTGACAGACCAACTGAACCCGCAATTATCAGGTTGAAGGGCCACTAGCTGTGTTTCGATCGTAGACCGTGGTGCTCCCAGTGTGAATGGCTTGGAGATTTCTCCAGCTGCAACCTTCGCTTGTCCATGAGCCGGGCGCAGGCGGTAGCGCGCTACCTGAGCGAGCGGCACGGCATTGCGGCGGATCGTCTGAGTGCCGCGGGTGCGGGGATGATGGCCCCGCTGGCCTCCAATCGCAGCGAAGAGCGCAGAGCCCGGAATCGCCGCGTGGAGTTGGTTGAAATCCGCTGACGACCGCGCCTCGCCCTGCATTTTTCAGGGTTCCCGGAAAACCTTGCCGTCCTTCATCACGAACACCACCCGCTCCAGCGTTTCGATGGCTTCGAGCGGGTTGTCGGCCACGGCGATCAGGTCGGCGCGGTAGCCCGGCGCGATGCGACCGATCTGGTCCTCCAGGCCGAACAGCCGGGCGTTGACCAGGGTGGCGGACTGGATGGCCTGCAGCGGGCTCATGCCGAATTCGACCATGCGCGAGAACTGTTTGGCGTTGTCACCATGCGGGAAGACGCCGGCGTCGGTGCCGAAACCCAGGGTGACGCCGGCTTCCAGCGCGCGGGTGAAGCTCTGGCGCTGGCGGGCACCGGTCTGGCGCTCCTTTTCCAGCGACGCGGGGAGAATTCCGGCGGCTTCACCTTCGCCCAGGATGAACTCGGTCACGTAGATGTCCATGACCAGGATGGTGCCCTTTTCTCGGGCCAGGCGGATGCCTTCTTGGTCGATGAAGCTGGCGTGTTCAACCGAATCCACGCCGGCGCGGATGGCGTTGTTGACGCCCAGGGTGCCGTGCGCATGCGAGGCCACGGTGCGGCCGTGCATGTGGGCCTCATCGACCAGGGCTTTGAGTTCTTCCAGGGTGTACTGCGGCGCCCCGACCTGGGTGCCGCGCGACAGCACGCCGCCGGTGGAGCAGGTCTTGATCATGTCGACGTCATATTTCACATTGCGCCGTACCGCCTGGCGCACCGCCCAGGGGCCGTCGGCCACGCCTTCGCCGACGGCGTTGAAGTGCGGCGGCAGCAGGTTGTTGTCGGAACAGTGGCCCCCGGTGATGCCGACCGGTGGCCCGGACACAATCAGGCGCGGGCCGGGGAGGTCGCCGTCGGCAATCGCGTCGCGCAGCGCTACATCGGTGAATCCCGGCGCACCCACGTTGCGCACGGTGGTGAAGCCGGCCTCCAGCGTGATGCGGGCATTGCGGGCGCCGGTTAGCGCCTGCCGGGGAATTGATGCGGCCAAGCGTCGGAAACCGTGTTGGTCGTGGTTGCTGGTCAGATGAACGTGGGCATCGCTCAAACCCGGCAGGACGGTCAGATTCGACAGGTCAACATGCCGTGCTTCAGGTGGTCGCGCCAGTTCATCGGCTGTGCCGATCTGCACGATTCGCCCATCCTCAATCAGGATCACCCGCGCTGGATGCAGTTCGCCGCTTTCAACGTCCAGCAGTTGACCGGTGGTGACGAAGACCTGCTCCGCGTGAGCCGAACCGAACAAAAAGAGACAACAGGCAAAAAACGAGCAGCGGACAAGTTTCATGGAGACCAGCATGGCAGGTTGGGGATGGCCCCGGAGATTAGCGCGTGCGGGTGAAGCCGTCTAGTCTTCTTGCCGTGTGTCCGGGAGCGCGGATCAACACGCGAGTTCAGGCTGCCTGGCCCAAAAACTCCCGATTCCGCAGACCTTCGAAATACGCCATGACCAGCTCGATCTGGCTGTCGGCGGATTCGGCGCGATTGAAATGAGCCCGAAAATCGGCCTGCTGTAGATGACCTTTGGCGTACCACCCCAAGTGTTTACGGGCGATTCTTACGCCTGCCGGTTCGCCATAAAAGTCATGCAGCGCCTTGAGATGGCCCAGCAAAATGTCGCGGATCTCGGGTAGGGCAGGTTCGGGCAGGCGCTTGCCGGTTTGCAGAAAGTGTCGAACCTCGCGGAAAATCCAAGGTCGGCCCTGCGCGGCGCGACCAATCAGCAAGCCATCAGCGCCGGTGTAGGCGAGGACGGCGGCCGCTTTTTCCGGTGAATCAATATCGCCGTTGGCCAGCACCGGGATATTCAGTTCCTGCTTGATTCTGGCAATGGTGTCGTATTCGGCGGTTCCCTCGTATTTTTGATCACGCGTGCGCCCGTGCACGGCCAGGGCCTGAATCCCGCAGTCCTCGGCGATGCGCGCCACCAGGGGGCCATTGCGGTGCTCAGCATCCCAGCCGGTGCGGATTTTCAGTGTCACCGGCACGTCTACGGCCCGGACCACCGCGGTCAGAATGCGTTCAACCAAGGCTTCATCTCGCATCAGGGCCGAGCCGGCCCAGGCCTTGCACACTTTCTTGGCCGGGCAGCCCATATTGATGTCGATGATGTCAGCGCCCTGGGCCACGTTGTGGCGCGCGGCCCGAGCCATTTGATCCGGTTCTGTACCGGCGATCTGGACACTGACCGGTTCGGGTTCGCCGCGATGGTCCATGCGATGGCGCGACTTTCGGGTATGCCACAGGCTGGCGTCGGCGGTGGTCATTTCCGAGGTCGCCTGATCGGCGCCGAGTCGCTTGCAAAGCAGACGGAAAGGTTTATCGGTAACCCCGGCCATGGGCGCAAGACCCAGCACCACAGGGCGCGCGGCCTGGGTGGCGCGCCCGGCGGCTGTCTGGCGGCCGGATGGTGAGTCAGTCATGCAAAGGTCCAATGGCCATGATGCAAAAGGCGAAAAGCTGCGTTGGGCGGCAAACCATGGTATTTTCAGCCAAGAGGATTGGACGGTGCAAATTCATCCCGAATCAGAGGGCTTATGGGCACTTACAGCAATCGACGCCGCTTCCACCGTTTTCCGTTTGACGCCGCGGCCACGCTGATCGTTCCGGGTCAGGGGCGTTCAAGCTGCGAACTGCTTGATCTTTCGATCGGCGGAGCCTCCCTGCTGCTCGAGTCCGGGCAGCTGGCACAACCGGGTGGTTCAGGCCTGCTTGAGCTTGCCCTGCGCGGGCTCGTGCTGGGTGATGAGGTCGAAATCCGGAGCAAAGTGGACGCGGTCTGGCAGGACGAGGGGCGCTTGGGTTGTCGCTTTGTCAGTGTTGATCCAGACAGCTTTGCCCATTTGAAGACGCTGATCGAAGCCAACCTGGGTGATCCATGCCTACTGGACCGAGAGCTGACCCAACTGGCCTATTGGCCGGGTGTCGAAAGTTCTTCGACCGTTTGATCCAATCGAAACCAGTCTCCAAGCGTCGACTGCAACCGCTCCAGGCCCAGACCGGCGGTGGCGGAAAAGATCTGCACGCCAACGCGCTCATCGACGCGCTTGCGCACCTGCATCAAGGCCTCGTTCTGCTTGCCCCGACCCAGTTTATCGGCCTTGGTCAGGACCAGGTGTAAGGCGAGTCCGCGACTGCCTGCCCATTCGATCAGTTCGACGTCGCTCTGTTTAAGCGGATGGCGGATATCCATGACCACGACCAGCCCGGCCAGAGCCCGACGTCGGTCCAGGTAGGTCTGGATCAGGCCCCGCCAGTGGCGCTTCAAATCTCCGGCGACCTTGGCATAGCCATAACCGGGCAGGTCAACCAGATGACGGATGGGATCGAGCCGAAAAAAGACCAGTTGACGCGTGCGGCCAGGTGTCTTGCTGGTGCGCGCCAGCGAATTCTGATCGCAAAGACGGTTGATCAGACTGGATTTTCCGGCGTTCGAGCGGCCGGCGACGGCAACCTCAATACCGGCGTCCGGGGGCAGTTGTGACAGGGTGTGGACGCTATCAAGGTACTCTGCGCCGCGGAAAAGCGTCGTCAGTTGGCTCACGGACTGGATCAGCCTGCTTAAAGACGCGATAATATCAGGCCTTGCATTGGAATCAGGAGTACGCGGGAATGTTGCGATTTTGGGTAATGGTGCTGTTGCTGGCCCCGGCCATGGTTTGGGCGATGGGCGACCCGCAACGCGGTGAGCAACTGGCTGCCGTGTGCTCGGCCTGCCATGGGCAGGACGGCAACAGCGTTGTGCCGGAGTGGCCCAAGATTGCCGGGCAGCATCAGGACTATGCAGCGCGCCAGTCCATCCTGATCCGAGAGCGGGCGCGCGATGTGCCGCAAATGTGGCCCATGGTGGCGGACTTGACCGACCAGGATCTGTGGGATCTCGCAGCCTTCTACGAGCAGTTCGAGGTGTCGGTCGGCGTCGCTGACGAAGAGTTGGTCGAGCATGGCCGCAGCCTGTACATGGGCGGTAGTCACAGCGCCGGTATTCCGGCCTGCGCCGGCTGTCACGGCCCCTCGGGTGAGGGTATTCCGGGCGTGCATTATCCGCAGCTTCGGGGTCAACACGCGGAGTACACCGCCGACCGTCTGCGCCGCTACCGAGCGGGCGAAAACAACGGCGATGACGATCCGTACAGCAACATTATGGTGACGGTGGCGCGCAACCTCTCTGATCAAGATATCGAAGCGCTGGCGACGTTCCTTGAGGGGCTGCATATGGCGCGTTTCGACGAGTTGGCGGGTCGCTGAGTGGAGCGGCGCGGGGAACTGGTCGGACAATCGCCGGTCTTTACTCCATCGACGATTCAACCTGGGAAATTACCCCAATGACAAAATTTGTGCAGATGCTTCTGGCTGCGGGCTTGCTGGCCGCGGCGCTCCCGGCCTTGGCCCAGAATTTTCAGGAGGGTCGCCACTTTCATGCCATTGGCTCGCCGACAAGCGCGCCGACGGATCGGGTCGAGGTGATTGAAGCCTTCGCCTACCCGTGTCCGGCTTGCCGAGTTTTTCTTCCGATCATTGCACGCTGGTCCGAAAATTTGCCTGAGCATGTTGAGCTGACGCACATGCCTGTCCCGCTGCAGCCTGGCTGGGAGGTCTTTGCGCGTGTGTACCACACGGCCGCTGTGCTGGGGCTTGGCCACGATGCCCACGAAGCGATGTTCCGCGCCCTGCATGATGAGCGACGTCAATTCCGTACCATTGAAGATATTGCAGCCGTCTATACCGATTTCGGCGTTTCGGTCGAGGAGTTTGTCAGCACCTCGCAGTCTTTTGCTGTGGACAACCGCATGCGCCGCAGTCGCAATGAAATCATGCGCTTCGGTGTGCGCGGCACGCCGAGCATGATCGTGCAGGGCAAGTGGCGTCTGAGCCCCACCGACTTTTCTTCCTACGAGGAGCTGCTGGCCGCGGTCGATTACCTGGTGGAACGCGAGACCGCCCTGCTGGATTTGTCGGTCAACGGAAGCGAGGCGGCCGAATAAGGCGCTGATGAGTGCCGAGCGCCCGCGGCTCAGGCTGCTGAGCTATAACATTCAGGCTGGCACCACGACCGCAAATTATCGCGAGTATTTCACCAAGAGCTGGCGTCAGCTCCTGCCCAATAATCAGCGCGTGGCCAACCTTGACGCCATTGCCGATCTGGTTCGTGAATACGATATTGTTGCCCTGCAGGAGGTCGACTGCGGCAGCTTGCGATCCGGTTTTCTGAACCAGGCCAAGTACCTGGCCACGCACGCCGGTTTTCCCTACTGGAATTATCGCGGCAACCGCAAGGTCGGGGTGATTGCGCATGCCGGTATCGGCATGCTTAGCCGCATCCAGCCCGGCCTGGTCGAGGAGCACCGTTTGCCTGGCGCCATCCCAGGACGCGGGGCGCTGGTGGTTCGTTTTGGCGAGGGCGAACATGCGCTGTGGCTGATTGTGTTGCACCTGGCGCTGGGTCGGCGCGCACGCTCACAGCAGCTCCGCTATTTGGCATCGGAAGTCCGCGACTACCCCAACGTGGTGGTCATGGGAGATTTCAACACCGGCCCGGGCGCACGTGAGTTGCGCGAGTTCTGCGACCTGGCCGGTTTGATCCTGCCGGCTGAAAACATCCTCACTTTCCCTTCCTGGCAGCCGCAGCGCGCCATTGACCACATCCTGGTCTCTCCCAACATGGACATCACCGAGCTTCAGGCCCTGCCGGTCCACTATTCCGACCACCGTCCGCTGGCCATGACCCTGAATCTGGCCACAGCGGTTGACCTACCAGGCCATGCGAATGGCGACCAGGATCAGCAACAGACCGAACAGCCGCTTCAACGCAGTCGCCGGTAACCGGTGGGCCAAGGCAACACCCAGTGGGGCCGCCGCGGCGCCGGCCAGTCCGATGATCAGCAGCGCGGGAAGATGAATAAACCCAATCGCGTGTTCGACCAGGCGCTGGCCCCAGCCGGCGATGATGAATCCGGCCAGTCCACCCAGCGCGATGGGCCATCCGCAGGCCGAGGCGATGGCCACGGCGCGGACCATGGGATAGCCGTTACGGGCCAGGTAGGGGACATTGAAGCTGCCGCCGCCGATACCCATCAGCGCCGAGACGGCGCCGATCAGCGGGCCGAGCACCGGCCAGGCGCGCGGCCATGGCGCGCGATCGGTCTGCGGCGGACGCACCGCCAGCAGCATGCGCAGTCCGATGATGAAAGCCAGAACGGCGAAAATCCGCGCCAGGATCAGCCCCGGCAAGTGCGCTGCCAGCAAGGCGCCGGCGATGGCACCGAGTGCGACGGCCGGTCCGAGCCGGGCCACGGCCGGCCACTCGATGCCGCCGCGCCGGTCGTGGAACCAGATGGCGCTGGCCGAGGTCAGCAACATCGTACCCAACGACGTCGCCACGGCAACCGGGGTGGCTATACCGACGTCCGTGCCTTGCGCGCGCAGAATGAAGGTCAGGGCCGGCACGATGACCAGGCCACCGCCAATACCAAGCAGGCCAGCCAGTATGCCGGCCGTTACGCCGGTCAGAATCAGCAAAGAAATCGTCAGGAGCACCCGTTGCCCGTCCCCGGATCACGTCATAATCCAGCCATGTTGAATCATCGGTCGCGGCCATGGCAAGCCTGATGCGCCTCCAGTTCCTGCTTTTGGCCCTGCTGAGCAGCGCGGTGGCCTGCGCGGATCGACCCTCGGAACGCGAGCGATTCGTCGAAGCTTGGCAAGCAGCGGCGCGCGGCGATCGGACGGCGGTGATGGCGGCGATCGAGGCACTGCCAGACTATCCCCTGACGCCGTTTTTGCAGGCGGAGTTGAAGCGGCAGCGGATTGACCAGGTCGGGGTTGACGAAATGTCGCGTTTTCTTGCCCGCTATCGCGATTGGTCTTTTGCCCCCGGCCTGGAGACCACCTGGCTGCGCTCACTGGGGCGGCGCGGGGAGTTCGCGGCGTTGAGTCGGTACGGTCGCGACTCCGGCGATACGCTAGTGCGCTGCTGGCTGGCCCGGGCCGATATCCGCGCCGGCCAATTGGATGGCCTGGAAGCCCGCGTGACCGAATTGTGGCGGGTAGGCCGATCACAGCCGGACGTATGCAATCCCGCTTTCGACTGGTGGCGAGCCCAGGGCAACCCTTCTGCCGATCTTGGTTGGCAGCGCTTCGAGTTGGCCATGAATGCGGGCGAAACCGGCCTGGCGCGCTACCTGCGCCGTTATTTGAGCCGCGATCAGCGTGAGTGGGCGGAACAGTGGCTCATCGTCGCCGCCCGGCCGCGGGCGCTGCCGACCCAGGCTCGACAGTGGGTCGATCATCCGGAGTCGCGTCGCCTGGTGGTGTTGACGCTGCGCCGTCTGGCCCGGAGTGACTGGCAGCGCGCCGAGGGCTACTGGCAGACCCTGTCGGAACGGTTCGAGTTCTCGGCGGCCGATCGATTGGCTGTCGAGCGCGAGATTGCCCTGTTCCGGGCGGTTGCCCTGGACCAAGGCGCTCCGGCCGCGATCGACGCTTTGCCGGCAACGGCGCGCGATCAGCAGATGCTGGAGTGGCGGGCGCGAGCGGCCATGGCCCACGGCGACTGGCAAACGGTGCTGGACAGCATCCAGCGCATGAGTCTTGTCGAACAGGCTCAGGGACGCTGGCGCTACTGGCGTGGCCGCGCCCTGGCTGAGCTCGGTCGCCCGGAAGCGGCGATGGCCTTTGCCTCGCTGGCTGGCGAGGCGACCTATTACGGGTTTCTGGCCGCGATCTGGCTGGGTCAGGATTTGCATCTATGCGAGCGTGCATTAAGCGCCGACGGCGAGCGCCAGCGGCGCCTGCTGCGGGACGCCGAATTCGAGCGCGCGCTGGAATTGCACCAGGTCGGGCTGATGCATCATGCTCGCCTGACCTGGTCGTCGGCGTGGCGTCGCCTCGGCGACGCCGATCGCCACCAGGCGGCGCTGCTGGCCGCCGGTCAAGGTTGGTACGATCGCGCCATTGCCGCGCTGGGTGCGCTGGGTGCCATGCAGGCCTATCCTTGGCGCTTTCCGATCATTGAAAAGGCCCGCGTCATGGACTACAGCGAGCGCTGGCAGGTTGATCCGGCTTTGGTGTTCGGCTTGATGCGGGCTGAGTCGGCCATGCAGCCGGATGCCTTGTCGCCGGCCGGCGCGCGCGGGTTGCTGCAACTGATGCCTGGAACAGCGCGCGAAGTCGCCCGGCGCAACGGTTTGCGCTTCAACGGCAGTGCGGAACTGATGGATCCGGCGGTCAATATTCCGTTGGGCGTGGCCCACCTGGCGGAATTGCAGGCCCGCTACGACGGCCAGTGGATTTTCGTCGCCGCCGCCTACAATGCCGGCATCAACGCGGTTTCCCGCTGGCTGCAGGAACGGCCGCACGCTGATCCTGACGTCTGGCTGGAAACCTTGCCGTTCTTCGAAACCCGCGATTATGTGCCGCGTGTGCTGGCTTTTGCCACCATTTACGAGTGGCTGATGCAGCGTCCGCCGCAGGTCCTGGCAGCCAATATTCTGCCCCGGCACGCCAATACTTCAGCTGCTTTCCAGTGCAGCGAGTGACTTTTCAACCGGATCGACGCACGGCCGGGCTGCGGGTTTACCAGGTGGGCGGTTCGGTACGCGACGCGCTGCTTGGAGAGCCGGCCGGCGATCGTGACTTCGTGGTCGTGGGCAGTACTCCCGAGGAGCTGACAAAGCGCGGGTTCCGACCGGTCGGGCGCGACTTCCCGGTGTTTCTGCACCCTGATAGCGGCGAGGAGTATGCCTTGGCGCGAACCGAGCGCAAGGCAGGACGGGGTTACCGCGGCTTTACATTTCATGCGGGTTCGGACGTGACACTGGAGGCCGACCTGGCGCGGCGCGATCTGACCATCAACGCCATGGCGGTGGCCCAAGATGGCACGCTGATCGATCCCTTCGATGGTCGGGCTGACTTGCAACGTGAGCGCTTGTGCCATGTCTCGGAAGCCTTCCGCGAGGACCCGGTGCGAATTCTGCGTCTGGCTCGCTTTGCGGCGCGCTTCGAGACCTTCCGGATTGCCGAGCGCACCGCCCAGCTCTGCCGCGATATGGTCAGTGACGGTGAAGTCGACTATCTGGTCGCCGAACGCGTGTGGCAGGAAATGAGCCGCGCGTTGATGCAGCGTCGGCCATCACGCTTTTTCAGCGTGCTGCGCGAGGTCGGCGCATTGCAGGTCATCCTGCCGGAGATTGATGCCTTGTTTGGCATTCCGCAGGCGCCGCAACACCATCCGGAAATCGATACCGGCCGGCATACCTTGATGGTGCTGGATCAGGCTGCCGCCTTGGGCGGTGGACTGGAAGAGCGTTTTGCTGCCCTGGTCCACGACCTGGGCAAAGCCCGTACGCCGGCGGCGCAATGGCCGGCTCACCACGGCCACGAGCGCCTCGGCTTGCCGTTGATCAAGGGTTTATGCGAGCGCCTGCGTGTAACCGGCGCCTGCCGTGACCTTGCGCTCTTGGTCGGCGAGTTCCATCTCCAGGCCCATCGGGCCGAAACACTGCGGCCGGCAACCCTGGTTCGCCTGCTGGAACGTCTGGATACGTTTCGGCGCCCGCGGCGCTTAGAGCCGTTCCTTCTGGCTTGCGCCGCCGATTACAAGGGGCGGCTGGGGTTGAGCGAGCGTTGCTACCCGCAGGCCGAGCACCTGCGCCGGGCCCACCGTGCCGCCAGCCAGGTGTCTGTGCGACCGTTGCTGGAGCAGGGTTTGACCGGAGCGAGTTTGGGCCAGGCCCTGCACCAGGCCCGGGTTGAGTGCGTCCGCCGGGCTTTGGCCTGAGCGGGTTCAGAACCCGGTGATTTCCCGAGTTTCCAGCGTTTTCCGATAGTCCTCGGCGCGTTGGGCCTTGCCCAGCAGAAAACCCTGCACATAGTCAACCCGGCATTGGATCATGTGGCCGAGCTGGGTGCTGGTTTCCACACCCTCAGCCAGGACCTCGATGCCCAAGGTGTGGATCAAATCCACGATCGCCTTGGTCAATGCCAGTTGCCGTTCGTCTTGATCAATGCCGAGGATGAAGCTTCGATCAAGCTTGACATAATCGATATTCAAGCGCTGGAGATGGGCCAAGGCGCTGTAGCCGGTGCCGAAGTCGTCCAGACTGACCTTGATGCCATGCTGACGCAAACGCCTGATCGTTTCCAGGCCGGCTTCGAAATCGCCGATCGCACTGCTTTCGGTGATTTCCAGCGTGACGCGACTGGGCATCACGTCGTAGTTTTTGCAGCGCTCGACCACCGTCTGGGCCAGGTCGGGCTGGATAAAGCGCTGGGCAGAGACGTTGATTGCCACGCTGACCGGCGGCAGTGCCAAATCCTGATTCCACAGCGCCAGCTGCTGCAGTGCCTGGTCAAAAATCTGGTCCTCAAGATCGTCCAGCACGCCCAGTGCGGAGGCATCCTGCAGAAAATAGGCCGGATTGAGCAAACCCCGTTGCGGATGTTCCCAGCGCAGCAGTGCCTCGAAGCCGGTAATGCAACGCTGCCGGATGCTGATCAAGGGCTGGTAGTGGAGCTTGAACTCACCTCTCCGCTGCGCGCCACGCAGCTCAGCTTCGATCTGCAGCATGTCGCGGGGAAGGGTGCCGGCCTTGGCCGCTCGGTGGACGACCAGGCCATCGCTCAAGTCGGCCGCTTCAAGCTGAGCCCGCTCCGCCATGCGGATCAGATCAACCGAAGCCGTGGCATGATCCGGAGCCAGGCTAAGGCCGCCGCTGACTTTCAGGAACAGCTCGCGGCCTTGGTGCTCAAAAGGGCGGCGCAAGCGTTGCAGAATGCGCTCGGCGTGTTCTACGGCTTGCGTTTGTTTGCCAATGCGGGGCATCAGCACCACGAAGTCGCGCTCTCCGGTTCTTCCCAGCGAGAAACGGGCCGGTAATTCACGACGAATGCGCCGGGTCAAATCCCGCATCATATCCTCGGTGCGGTGCCAGCCCATGCTTTCGCCCATCAACTTGTAACGATGCAGACCCAAGGCAAGGATCCCGAGTCGCTCAGTGGGGTCCTGGCGCAGCTTCAGCAGCTCGGCGCTCAGCAATTCATGTATTTGCCTTCGATTCGGCAGGCCGGTGACCGGGTCATGCGTTCGAAAGTAAAGCAAGCGCTGTTCCGCGGAGCGGGCCTGGTGGCGCGCGGCGGCAGCGCGTTGCTGTTCGGTTTCAAGCAGCCAGATGACAAAACTCATCGCGATGGCCATCAACAGCACCAGGCCGACCAGCCCAATGTACTGACTGTAGGGGATGACGGTGTTCTGCGTGATTACCCAAGTGGTTGCGCCGGCGATTAAGAGCAAGTGGATGCCAAACGCGGTAAAGGCGGAAACAGCGATCAGGGGGTTGACTTGCATGCCGCTGCCGGTGACCGCTCGGGCTTTGAACAGGCCAATGGCCAGAGCCAGATAAATCGACCCGGCGATGGTGTAGGGCAGCCCGAGCCGCAGCGTGTTGGCCGTCACGGCATGCCCCTGCAGGGCCATGGCATGACCAGCGATGGCAAGCGCAATCCCGACTGCCACGCCGCTCGCCAGCAGCGTTCGTTGCCGCCAGCGCGGCAGGGGCGTGCGCCGTAGTGCGCCGCGGAATCCCAGCCAGAGCCAGATCAGGTGCGGAAATAGCAGGCTCAGGGCCAGTAGCGAAAAAAGCAGACGAAGCACACCATGAGGGTCGCCACCCTGGCTCAGCCCCAGTGCGCCGGCGCTTGCGGCCAGATAGGCGGCCAGGGCGGCAAAAGCCAGGGCCAAATGCAGCAGGTATCGACGGCGTCGCGAGCGAAGAATCAATGCGATGAAACCCGCCAGCATCAAGCTGGCGGCGGCTTGCGCCAGCTGCGAGGCGATGGTTAGCTCAAATAATTCCATGGCGCCCCCGACCAATGATAATGACCCGGGCGCGGATGCCGATAAATTGCCGATACATTGTGGTGCCGGTTGCGGAAAGTCCCGGCCGGCGCAGCAAGCGGAATTCGGCGCGCTGACGGGCGGCGGTCCCTTTACCCATTCGTTCTACTTATGCAGGTTCAACAGACACTGGCGAAAGCATAACCTACCCGGCCGCCAACGGTAAGTGCCAAGTCGGGTGTCATTTTTCATCCCAAGGCGCGCTCTTCACAAAAGTCATTGACGGGATGAGGACTTCGGTCTGCTAGTATTCCGGCGCTTGTTCTGGAGGAGTCTGGGTCGGTGCCGCTGACGCGTTTAGCCTTAAGCAATCCTGTAGCCGTAGCAGTCGGTTGCATTCTGTTGGTCATCTTCGGCCTGCTCAGCCTGTTCCGGCTGCCGGTGCAGATGACGCCCAATATCGACCGGCCGACCATCACCGTCAGCACCGGCTGGCGCGCCGCTGCGCCGGCGGAGGTGGAGTCGGAAATTCTCGAGCCGCAGGAAAACCTGCTGCGCGATGTGCCCGGTCTGCAGCGCATGACCTCCACCGCCAGCCAGGGACGGGCATCGATCACGCTGGAATT
>SLJA01000290.1 GCA_007135355.1 Wenzhouxiangella sp. | reverse complement strand
TCCTGGCTGCAATCGCGCGGCATAGATACGAATCAGCGCTTGCTCAGCCAGGTTCGAGTGCGGGATCCGCGCTGGACCAGCGCCGTTGAGCACGTGCTGGGCGAATGGCTGCAAGCGGTTGCTGTCAACGACCTCGGCGCCGTGCTGGATGATGATTTACCGCGGCAGGAGCTTGCGGTCTATCTGCCGGAAGTCGTTGCCGACGGGCGGCCGGGAACCCTTGCCGCCCAGGCCAGTGGTGCCGGTGCGCTGCTGCCTGCGCTGGAGCGTATACATTGCGCCGAATCGGTAGCCGAGGCGATGCAGCGCCTGGATGATCTGGCAGCCGGAGAAACTGTGATCACGCCGGCAGGCACCTGGATCGGTCGCGGTTGGCTCAAACACCCGGCCGGCGTCGATCAGGTCGCCGGCGCTCTGCGCCGCGAGGCCGAGATTCGCGAGCTCGAGGGCAAACTCGAAAGTGACGAACGCGAAATTCCCGATCTGGAGACCAGACTGAATCAAGTGCGTCAGCAGCTGCACGCTGGCGAGGCCGAGCTGCGCCGCATGGAGCAAGAAGCGCACCAGGGCGAGCGGCAGCAGGCTCAGGTGCAGGGCCAGCTCAGCGCCTTGAACAGCCGTCTTGAGGCGCTGGCGCGGCAGCGAGCGCAGGTCGAACGCGAATTGCAAACGCTCAAGGCGCGCCAGGCTGAAGATACGCAAGCTGTTACTGAGGCGCGCTCTGATTTGCAGCAGGCGCTGGATGCTATGGCCAGTGCCGAGCAGGGCAGAGAGCCGCTGCGTGCGGAAAAAACTCGCCTGGACGCCGATCGTGAAGCCAGCCGCAAGGCTTTTCGCGAGGTGCGGGAGTCGCGTGAGGCCTTGTCGCTGAGGCTGGAATCCAGTCGTGCCGGGCTGGACTCGTTGCGCCAGGCGATCAGCCGCATCGATAACCAGGTCGGGCAACTACAGTCCCGCTACATGGAGCTTAGCGAATTGCTGGCGCAGGGCGATGAACCGGTGCGGGAACAACAACGCCAGCGCGACAGCCTGCTCGAGCGCCGGCTTGAAGTGGAGTCGCGCCTGCGTACGGCACGCTCCGCGCTCGAAGCGCTGGAAGCCGAGTGGCGTGAGCAAGATCAGCAGCGTCAGGCAGCAGCGGCCGAGGCCGAATCGGTGCGTGCCCGGCAGTCCGAGCTGAAGCTGCAAGAACATGAAACCCGGCTCCAATCGCGCACCCTGGCCGAGCGGGTGGAAAAGCTCGGTGAGAATCTGGCTGCGTTGCTGGAGGAGTTGCCCGACAATGCCGACACCGGCCACTTTCAGGACGAACTGGAGCGCCTGGAAGAACGTATTCGTCGTCTTGAGCCGGTCAACCTTGCCGCCATCGACGAGCACGCCAGCGAGTCGGAGCGCAAAGAGTACCTGGATCGTCAACATGCCGATCTTGAAGAAGCTCTGGATACACTGGAAAAGGCCATCAGCCGCATCGACAAGGACTCACGGACTCGCTTCCGCGAAACCTTCGAGAAGGTCAACAAGAACATGGAGGTCTTGTTTCCGCGTCTGTTCGGCGGCGGGCACGGTCATCTCGAAATGGTGGGTGATGACTGGTTGTCTGCCGGCGTGGCGATCATGGCGCGCCCACCGGGCAAACGCATTGCGCGCATTCATTTGATGTCAGGCGGTGAAAAAGCCCTGACCGCGGTGGCTTTCGTTTTCGCTATCTTCAATCTCAACCCGGCCCCGTTTTGCCTGCTGGATGAGGTCGACGCGCCGCTGGATGATGCCAACGTGGGTCGTTTTTCGGAAATGGTGCGGGAAATGTCGGAACAGGTGCAGTTTTTGATGGTCACGCACAACAAGGTCACCATGGAAGTCGCTCATCAGATGCTCGGTGTGACGATGCGCGAGCCCGGTGTTTCGAGAATCGTCAGTGTTGATTTGGACCGAGCGGTCGCCCTGGCTGAGTCGTGAGCTGACTGAGATGGATAACGGATCGAGTACACTGAACCATCGTCCTGGCACGGGTTGCTGAATATGGACAATTTGCGCCTGATCCTGATTCTGGTCGGCCTGGTCATTCTGGCCGCCATCGTCTTGTTTCACCGTCCAAAGGGCCAGTCGCTGCCCAACCATGCGCGCTGGCGCCAGGGCCGACGGGAGCCCAGCTTTGATAGCGCCAAGAAGACGGGTTCCGATGCCCAGCCGAATTCTGATGCGGAGGCAGAAGAGCAGCCGGAGTTCAGCCAATTCACCTTCCCGGCCGTCGAGCAAGCGCCCAGCAAGGCGCGCCAAGACGGCGCTGACAGCGAGCCCGACGCCGACGCTTCCGAGGCGCGGGCGTCGGGGCAGGGCTCCATTCCTGCCGCGCCTGACAAGATCATCACGCTGTATATCCGGCGTCGCGAAGATCGTCGGATTGGCGGCTCTGATTTGCTCGACGCAGCTGTCAAGGCCGGCCTGAGCTTTGGCGAGATGAATATTTTTCATCGCCGGCATGAAGGCGCGGACAAGCCGGTCTTCAGCATGGCCAATCTGACCCCGCCAGGACATTTCGACGCCAGCGCCTGGAATGTCTTTGACACGCCCGGGGTCGCCCTTTTTGCAACGCTGCCCGGCCCCTTGAGCGCGCTGGACGCCTGGGATGCCATGCTGGCTACAGGCACCCGTATCGCCGAGCTGCTGGATGCCGATTTGCTCGATGAAGCCAGGTGTCGTCTGACCCGTCAGCGCATTGCCCAGTTGCGCGAAGAGATGCGCGAGTACGATCGCGTGAACGGTCTGGGCGTTCGCTGAAGGCCGTCTTGTGGCGCCGCCCGCCGTCGACCCAACGCGGGAGCGTATCCAGGCCCTGCGCGCTCGCATTGAAGACCATAATTATCGCTACTACGTCTTGAGCGAACCGGTCATATCCGATGCGGAATATGACCGTCTGCTGCGCGAGCTGGAAGCGCTGGAGGCCGAGCATCCGCACCTGGTTACGCCGGATTCACCAACGCAACGGGTGGGCGCGGCGCCGGCGTCCGGCTTTGAATCGGTCAGCCACGCAGTGCCCATGCTGTCGCTGGCCAACGCCTTCAGCGCCGAAGAGGTGGCTGAATTTGATCGGCGAGTGCGCGAGCGGCTCGATGTCGAGCAAGTTCGCTATGCGGTGGAGCCCAAGCTGGATGGCCTGGCCATCGCTCTGCGCTACGAGAACGGACGACTGGTGCTGGCAGCAACGCGTGGCGATGGGCGCACCGGCGAGGACGTGACAGGCAATGTCCGTACCATCCGCTCGGTACCGCTGAAGCTGCGTGGCACGGGGTTTCCCGAGATTCTGGAAGTTCGTGGAGAGGTGTTCATGCGCCGCTCGGGTTTTGAGCACCTCAACCAGGGTTTGGCAGCGCAGGGGCAGAAAACCTTCGTCAATCCGCGCAACGCGGCGGC
>SLJA01000197.1 GCA_007135355.1 Wenzhouxiangella sp. | reverse complement strand
CTAACTTACCGCGTGGCCCACTAGGCACGGCGCAAGGCTGGTCGCCTCGGACCCAAGAAAACGCCGAATCGCTTTTATCCGCGTTTATCTGCGTTTATCTGCGGTTAAAAAACCGAAGCCTGATCTTGGCCACCCCGCTCAGAACGGCTTGACCACGACCAGGATCACGATCAACACCAGAAACAGAGCCGGTACCTCGTTGAACCAGCGAAACCAGCGTGAGCTGTTCTGGTTGGCGCCGCGGGCGAAAACGCGCACCAGACGCCAGCACCACAGGTGATAGGCGATGAGTCCGGCAACCAGCCCCAGTTTGGCATGCATCCAGCCGCCCGAGGTCAAGTGCCAAGGCTCCTTGATGAGCAGCGTAAGCCCGAAGATGACAGCCAGTGCGCCGCCAATATGGGTAATTCCCAGCAGTCTGCGTTGCATCACTTTCAGCAGCTCAAAGCGGGTGCCGGTCGGGTTCTCGGCGGCATAAACAAACAGCCGCGGCAGGTAGAACAGGCCGGCAAACCAGGTCACGACAAAAATGATGTGGAAGGCTTCGATCCACGGCATGGCAGAGGGTCCTTCGGGTAGAGAGCGTCCAAGCATAACCAGCGGGCGCGGGTGAAGTTGGCGTTTGATCGGGACCCTCGATCACCTTCACTTGATATTCACGGCTTGACCTGGGGCTGGTGGACACGGTATAAAGAGGTGCACATTACAAAAAATTCACACGAAACGAGGATGAACCCCCGGATCGTTCGAGCCAAATAACAAGTGCAGCACTATCCGGTTTGGGGCATGAGGAATTAAGCGGCCAGTTGAGAGGTCGCTTTTTTTTTCCGACATGGGCGATGCTAATATGTTCTCGCCTGAACATTGGAATGAATCGCGACTTGCCATGACCCAGCATGCTCAACCTTTAATTTTTACTCCGGCGGCGGCCGCCAAGGTGCGCCAGCTGATCCTCGAGGAGGCCAACCCGGCGCTCAAGCTGAGGGTTTACATCACCGGCGGTGGCTGCTCCGGGTTTCAATATGGCTTCACCTTCGATGAAAAACTCGATGACGGCGATGTCGCCGTTACGCGCGATGATGTCACGCTGGTGGTCGACCCCTTGAGCTTCCAGTATCTGGAAGGTGCCGAAGTGGACTATAGCGAAAGTCTCCAGGGGGCCCGTTTCGTGATTCGCAACCCCAACGCCGCCACCACCTGCGGCTGTGGCTCATCATTCGGGATTGCCTGAGGCTCGGCGGGAATCGCGATCGGCGGGATGTGTGAAGCCTTCCGGGGCCGCTGGCGATGACCATCCTGGTCGTTCTGCTGGGCCTGACCATCAGCCATCTGGTCTTCCCAGTTGCCCGGCTGCGCCACTTCGATCTGCTGCTCAGACCCATGCACTGGGTCCGCCGAAGTTACCCGGAAGTGGCCTGGGCGGTGGCCGCGACCCTGGTCATGACGGCGTTGTTGCTGGCGTGGGCACTGAGTGCCGCGGCCGAAGGACTGTTCGGTGCGCTGGGGTGGTTTTTCGCCGCCTTGGCGGTAGTGGTGTATACCCTGGGCCCGCGCGATTTGGACCGTGACGTCCAGGCCTTGCTGATCGGCGGCAATGAGCCGCGATACCTCAAAGCACGGCGCATCATGCGCTTGCAGCGCGACGCCGGCGCCGCCGATGCAGCCGCGGCGGTTTTCCGCGCCGCCGAGGCGCGCTGGTTTGGCATTTTATTCTGGTTTGTGCTGCTCGGCATACCCGGAGCGCTGCTATATCGACTGACCCGTGTCAGCCTGCATGAGCCAGGGCTGCAGCCGGGCCAGGCCGCGTATCTGCTGCGTTTGCGCAGCGTGCTCGATTGGCCGGTTGTGGGACTGATGCTGTTGAGTGCGGCGGTGGTCGGTGATTTTGATCGTGTGCGCCAAGCTTGGCGCCGGTACCGCGGCGAGGCTTCGCGCTGGCGGCTGGATTCCGCCGTACTGGACGAGGTTGCCGCCGCGTCGGTGCAGCCTGACGAGGCCTTCGACACGGGTGTGGGGGTTGGACATCAGCTGGTGTGGCGGATGTTGCTGGCGTGGCTGGTGATTCTGAGTGTATTACTGATTCTGGGCTGGCTATCCTGAGTGGCCATTGATAACGAAATTACGGAGAGAGGAACTTGCGCATGAGACTGATCGGTTTACCGTTGACGTTGGCCCTGTTGCTGCTTGGCGGAACCGCCTTTGCAGATGAAACGCGGCTGCACTGCGGCGCGCTGGTCGACGTCGATGGCGGCCAAACACTGGGTCCGCATACAGTCGTCGTCCGCGATGGGCGTGTGGCCGAGCTGATCGCCGGCCGCGCCGTGTCTGATCTGGCAGCCGCCGTTGACCTGACCGGACTGACTTGCCTGCCCGGTCTGATGGACATGCACACCCACTTGACCAGCCAGTCCTCGCCGCAGAGCTACATTCTGCGCTTTACCGCCAACGAGGCCGATGTGGCCCTGCGTTCCGCGCATTTTGCCAAGCTCACGCTGGAGGCGGGCTTTACCACGGTGCGCGACCTGGGCGATTCCTTCAACGCCAGCATCGCCCTGCGCGAGGCGGTCAACGCCGGCCTGGTGCCGGGGCCGCGCATCTTTACGGCGGCCAAGTCGCTGGCCACCACCGGCGGCCATGCCGACCCCACCAACGGCTTCCGCCGTGACCTGATGGGGGATCCGGGGCCGCGAGATGGCGTGGTCAATGGCCTGGACGATGCGCGCCAGGCTGTGCGTCAGCGCTACAAGGACGGCGCCGACCTGATCAAGATCACCGCGACCGGCGGGGTCTTGAGCGTGGCCCGCAGCGGCCAGAATCCGCAGTTCACCATCGAGGAAATTGAAGAGATCGTGCGCATCGCGGCCGACTACGACATGCACGTGGCCGCCCACGCCCACGGTACCGAGGGCATGCGCCGGGCCATCGTCGGCGGCGTGCACTCGATCGAGCACGGCACCTACATGGACGATGACACCATTGCGCTGATGATCGAGCACAACACCTGGTACGTGCCGACGATCTCGGCCGGGCGCTTCGTGGCCGAGATGGCCGAAGTCGCCGGTTATTTTCCACCGGTGGTCGCGGCCAAGGCAGCCGAAATCGGACCCCTGATCCAGGGTACCTTCGAACGCGCCCATGCCGCCGGCGTGCGCGTGGCCTTCGGCACCGACTGCGGTGTCTGCCCGCATGGTGAGAATGCCAAGGAATTCCAATACATGGTCGAAGCCGGCATGACCCCGGCCGATGCAGTGCGTTCCGCCACCATCAAGGCCGCCGAACTTTTGGGGCAGCAGGATCAGCTGGGCCGGATCCAGCCGGGTTTCCTGGCCGATATCATCGCCGTTGAGGGTGATCCGCTGGACGATGTCGGTGTGTTGATGGAGGTCCGGTTTGTGATGCGCGACGGGCGGGTTTAT
>SLJA01000229.1 GCA_007135355.1 Wenzhouxiangella sp. | reverse complement strand
TCAAAAAGCTGATCCTGGAGGAACGCTACGAGGAAGCCATCGAGGTTGCCCTGCAGCAGGTCGAAAACGGCGCCCAGATCATTGATGTCAACATGGACGAAGGCTTGCTTGATTCCGAGCACGCCATGGTTACTTTCCTCAACCTGATTGCCGCCGAGCCCGATATCGCGCGCGTGCCGATCATGATCGACTCGTCCAAGTTCAGCGTGATCGAGGCGGGGCTGAAATGCCTTCAGGGCAAGGGTGTGGTCAACTCGATCAGCCTGAAGGAAGGCGAAGCGCCGTTCCTGGAGCAGGCCCGCCGCATCCGCCGCTACGGGGCCGCCGTGGTGGTAATGGCTTTCGACGAGAGCGGCCAGGCGGATGAAGCCGGGCGCATGCTCGAGTGCCTGTCGCGCGCCTACCGCCTGCTGACCGAGGAAGCCGGGTTCCCGCCCGAAGACATCATTTTCGACCCCAACATTTTTCCGGTCGCCACCGGCATCGAAGAGCACAACAACTATTCGGTCGAGTTCATCACCGCCGCGAAAGAGCTTAAAAAACGCTTCCCGCACAGCCATGTCTCGGGCGGCGTATCCAACATGTCGTTTTCCTTCCGCGGCAACGACGTGGTGCGCGAGGCCATGCACTCGGTCTTTCTCTACCACGCCACCCATGCCGGCATGGATATGGGCATCGTCAACGCCGGCCAGCTGGCGGTGTATGACGATATCGATCCAGCCCTGCGCGAGCTGGTCGAGGACGTGGTGCTCAACCGCCGCGACGATGCCACCGAACGCCTGCTGGAAGCCGCCGAGCGCTACAAGGGCGACGGCAAGCGCGAGGAGAAAGACGAAGCCTGGCGCGAAAAACCGGTTGCCGAGCGCCTGAAGTACGCGCTGGTCAAGGGCATTGACAAGTATGTCATCGAAGACACCGAGGAAGCCCGCCAGGGCCATGCCAGTTCGCTGGAAGTGATCGAAGGCCCGCTGATGGACGGCATGAACTATGTCGGCGACCTGTTCGGCGACGGCCGCATGTTCCTGCCGCAGGTGGTCAAGTCAGCCCGGGTGATGAAAAAGGCCGTCGCCCATCTGGTCCCCTACCTGGAGAAGGAAAAAAAGGTCGGCGACAAGAAAGGCAAGATCTTGATGGCCACGGTCAAGGGCGATGTGCACGATATCGGCAAGAACATCGTCGGCGTGGTGCTGGCTTGCAACGGCTTCGATATCGTCGATCTGGGCGTGATGGTGCCGGCCGAAAAGATTCTGGACGAGGCGAACAAGCACGAGGTCGACGTCATCGGCTTGTCGGGCTTGATTACGCCCTCGCTGGACGAGATGGTCAGCGTGGCCGAGGCCATGGCCCGCGACGGCTTCGAGATCCCCTTGATGATCGGCGGGGCAACGACCTCGCGGGCGCACACCGCGCTGAAAATCGAGCCGTGTTACCCGCATGGCGTGGTCTGGGTCAAGGACGCCTCGCGTTCGGTCGATGTTGCGCGCAAGCTGGCTACGCCGCGCAGTCGGCCTGATTTCCTGAACGATATTCGCGCCGATTACCGAGAATACCGCGACCGCGCAGCATCAAAAACAAAGCGCAAGGCATTGATCAGCATTGAAGAAGCGCGCGGCAATCGCTTCCGTGCCGACTGGGGCCGCTTTCACCCTGAGACACCACTGGAGCCAGGCATCCATCAGATCGACGCCTGGCCGCTGGACGACCTGGCCCGCTATATCGACTGGACGCCGTTCTTCCGCACCTGGGAACTGGCCGGCCGCTATCCCGACATTCTCGACGACGAGATCGTCGGCGAAACCGCGCGCAGCCTGTTCGAAGACGCCCAAGAAATGCTGGCTCGCATCATTGAAGAGCGCTGGCTGACCGCCAGCGGGGTGTGCGCCTTGTGGCCGGCCGCGGCCGACGGCGACGACATCGCGCTCTACACCGACGAATCCCGCGAGCGCGAACTGGAGCGCCTGGTTTGCCTGCGCCAGCAGGCCGACAAGGCCGGCGAGAACCTGTGCCTGTCCGACTTCGTCGCCCCGATTGATTCCGGCATTGCCGATTGGGTCGGCGGCTTTGCTGTCACCGCCGGTTTGGGCATCGAAGAGGCTGCGAAGAAACTGCCGGAACATGATGATTATGCAGACATCATGCTCAAAGCCCTGGCCGATCGTCTGGCCGAGGCACTGGCCGAGGCCCTGCACGCCAAAGTGCGGCGCGAGATCTGGGGCTATGCGGCCGATGAGACCCTGGACAATGAGGCGCTGATCAACGAGCACTACCGTGGCATTCGCCCGGCCCCCGGCTACCCGGCCTGCCCCGACCATAGCGAAAAGACCAAGCTGTTCCAGCTACTCGATGCATCGGGTCGACTGGGCATGCAGCTGACCGAAAACTTTGCCATGTTGCCTACGGCAGCGGTGAGTGGCCTGTATCTGGGGCACCCGCAATCGAAATATTTCGTCGTCGGCAAGCTGGGCCGAGACCAGGTCGAAGACTATGCCAAGCGCAAGCAGATCGACATCACTGCCGCCGAACGGTTTCTGCGGCCCAACCTTGGTTATTGAGGTTGGCCGTGGCGGGCATCGGCGCAATGACATCCGAGGGACAGATGCGGGACAATAGCGGGAAACCGCCTGTGGATTTACGGTGATCGACGCTCTGCAAGCCCTGCCAGTTTCTGCCGTTCTGGTCTCGGTATTCATTTTGGGGTTGCTGGTTGGCAGCTTTCTGAATGTCGTGATCCTGCGTATGCCACTCAAACTCATGCAGGACTGGCGACAGCAATGTCGCGAACTGTTGGAGCTGGAAGACGCGGACCATACGATCGCGTCAGCGCCTGGACTCATTACGCCCGGGTCTCGCTGTCCGCAGTGCGGCGCCGGCATTGCCTGGTATGACAATATTCCCTTGTTATCCTGGCTGATCCTGCGCGCGAAATGTCGGCATTGCAGCGCCCGAATCAGCGCGCGCTATCCGCTGGTGGAACTGACCACCGGCCTTTTGTCGGTGTGGGTCGTCTGGCATTTCGGGCCTGGGCCCGAAGGACTGGCCGCGCTCTTGCTGCTGTGGGCGCTGATCGCTGCCACCGGTATTGATTTTGACCATCAACTGCTGCCGGATCAGATCACTCTGCCCTTGCTATGGCTGGGGCTGCTGGTCAACTTGCAGTGGCAATTGTTCACGACGCTGGAATCGGCCGTCGTCGGTGCAATTGCCGGTTATCTGGTGCTGTGGGCCGTATTCCATGCTTTTCGCTTGCTCACCGGGAAGGAGGGGATGGGCTATGGTGATTTCAAGCTGCTGGCCGCGCTGGGTGCCTGGATGGGCTGGCAGGTGCTGCCGGTCATCATCGTGCTGGCATCGCTGGTCGGTGCCATCGTTGGCATCCTGATGATGATCATCGCCCGCCGCGGCAAGGATATTCCGATCGCCTTTGG
>SLJA01000078.1 GCA_007135355.1 Wenzhouxiangella sp. | reverse complement strand
CGACTTCCCCGACCCGGTCGTGCCGGCGACCAGCAAATGAGGCATTTTGGAAATGTCGGCGGTCAGCGGCCGACCGGAAATGCTTTTGCCCAGGCCGACAGTCAGGGGCGAGCTCGACTTGATGTAGGGTTCCGCGGCGAGGATTTCTCGAAGATAGACAATCTCGCGCGTCTGGTTGGGAATCTCCAGGCCAATCACGCTCTTGCCCGGGATCACATCGACCACGCGCACCGAGACCACACTCAGACCGCGGGCCAGGTCCTTGGCCAGATTGGAAATCTGCGCGCCCTTGACACCCGGCGCCGGCTGCAGCTCAAAGCGAGTGATGACTGGGCCGGGATGAACCGCGACCACCTCGGCTTCGACGCCGAAATCGGCCAGCTTCAGTTCAACCTGCCTGCTCATGGCCTTGAGCGTTTCTTCAGAATAACCGGCGCGCTGAACCGAGGCTTGATCCAGCAGGTCCAGCGGCGGCACCCCGCCCTCCGGCAAATTCTTGAACAGCGGCTGCTGCCGGTGTTTCAGGTCCTCGCGCTTGCTGACCTCCACGTTGACGCGTGGCTCGATGCGCGGTTCCGGCCGATTCTGTCGCTTGATGGTGTCTTTCTTGCGCAGCTCCTCGCGCTCGGCGCGCGCACGCCTGCCTTGGGTCCAGTCTCGCAGCTGGGCCAGACGATCCGCGCTCCAGGCCACAAACTGCAAAGCCCACTGCCCTGTAGCGTCGACCACGCGAATCCACGACAAACCGGTAAACAGGGTTACACCGCCAAGAAAAACACTGATCGCGATGAGCGCTGCCCCGGTAAAACCCAGCGCGCTGACCGCCGGAGCGGAAAGAACCTCACCCAACACGCCGCCAGGTTGGGCCAACGCGCCGCGTGTCTGCAGCGCCAAAAGAACACAGCCGCTGAGCACAATCAGAGCCAGACCAGCAGCACGCAGACCCCACTCCGCCATAGCGGCCGGCTCGGCACGCTCACGCAGCAATTTAAGGCCAACCCATCCAACCAGAATCGGCGCCAAATAAGCGAGATAGCCGAACAAAAAAAGGAAAAAATCCGACAACCAGGCGCCGACCGGGCCGCCCAGATTGCGTACACGCTCACCCGAGGCCGCCCGGGACCATCCGGGATCCGCGGGGTGGTGGCTCAGCAGGCTCAACATCAGGTACACGGCAACAACGGTGACCAGAAGAAACAGCGCCTCGCTGATGCGCCGGATCATGGCCGTGGGCAGCGCATTGACCGATCCTCGTGTTTTTTTTCCGGCGCGACTCATGTTGCGGAAGTCAATCTGGCAGCTCAGTCGCGGGTCTCATGCAACCAGGGCTGGATGCACCACCTCTCCCGCCCGCAGATTGATACCCTTCAGCAAGGCCGGGTTGTCAGCCCAGTCCGGCCTGGCCATGCGCTGTACATAGGGCAAAATCGCCGCACACAGGGCCTGGCTGGATGTTCTGGGCACCGCCCCCGGCATGTTGGTCACGGCAAAATGAATCACCCCGTCAACCTCATAGGTTGGATCGGCATAGGTGGTCGGGCGGGTGGTCTCGAAACAGCCACCCTGGTCCACCGAAATATCCACCACCACGCTGCCGTCCGCCATGGCCGCAATCATCTCCCGCGTGACCACATGGGGCGCGCGGGCACCAGTGACCAGGACGGCGCCGATCACCATATCGGCACGCGCCACCATATCACCCACGGTTTCGGCATACGGATACAGGGCGGTGACGTTGGGTCCGATGGCCATCATTTCCGCCAGCCGATCCTGGCGGCGATCAAACACGGTGACGCGGGCGCCAGCGGCAGCGGCCAGGCGGGCGGCATTACCGCCTGCAGCCCCCGCCCCGAGCACCACCACGTGGCCACGATCCGCCGACGGCAACCCGCCCAGCAGCACGCCACGCCCGCCCTGCGGCATATGCAGCAAGTGCGTACCCACCTGCACCCCGATTCGCCCGGCAATGTTGCTCATCGGCGCCAGCAGCGGGAGTGAACCGTCTACCTCCTCTACGGTCTCGAACGCCACCCCAGTCAGACCGATCTCCAGTAGCCTCTGGGTCAGGGCCGGCTCCGCCGCCAGATGCAGATAGCAGAACAAGAGGTGGTCTGCACGCAGATGTTCAAGATCCCCGGCGATCGGTTCCTTGACCTTGACCACGAGCTCGGCCTTTTCGTACACCGCGGCCGCATCGGGCAGAATTCGGGCGCCGACGCGCTCGAAATCCTCATCCGCAAAACCGCTCTTTCGACCTGCTCCGGCCTGCAGGTACACTGCATGACCGGCCCGGACCAGATCGCCGCAGGCTGCCGGCACCAGCGCTACGCGTCCCTCCAGGGTCTTGGTTTCAGATGGCACACCAATCCGCATAAGATATCTACCCCAGCTTTTTTAGTCTTGGAAATGCCCGCTCGGCCGCAGTTTCGGTCTCCGGGCGGTTAATATTAGAGCCTCGAAATATTCCTATTCCGGCCAGCCGACAATAAGTGTTCGAGTTTTGGCCCCTCTAACTGCGAGAAGTATACATGTCCGATCCCCGCCACATTCGCCTACTGATCCTCGGCTCAGGCCCCGCCGGCTATACCGCTGCCGTGTACGCCGCACGTGCCAACCTCCAGCCTGTCATCATCACCGGCATCCAGCAAGGTGGGCAGTTGATGACCACCACCGACGTCGAAAACTGGCCCGGAGACTACCCGGACCTGCAGGGGCCGGAACTGATGGCTCGCATGGCCCAGCATGCCGAGGCCTTTCAAACTGAAATGGTGTTCGATCACATCCACAGCGCCGACCTGAGCCAGCGACCGTTCCGGCTGGAGGGCGACAGCGGCGTCTATACCTGCGATGCCTTGATCATCTCCACCGGCGCGTCGGCACGCTACCTTGGCCTGCCCTCTGAGCAAACCTTCCTCGGCCGTGGTGTATCTGCCTGCGCCACCTGCGACGGTTTTTTCTACCGTGACAAGCCGGTCGCCGTGATCGGCGGCGGCAACACCGCCGTCGAAGAAGCGCTGTACCTGGCCAATATCGCCAGCCACGTCACCCTCGTGCACCGCCGAGACGAACTGCGGGCCGAGAAGATCCTGCAGGAGCGTTTGCTGCAGCGCGTGGAAGAAGGCAAGGTCGAGATTCGCTGGGATCACGTGCTTGACGAGGTCCTCGGCGACGATGACGGTGTCACCGGCATGCGCATCCGGCATGTCGACAGCGGCGCGACCAGCGACGTGACACTCGACGCCGTCTTCATCGCCATCGGCCATGATCCCAATACCTCGATATTCGTGGACCAGCTCGACATGAAAGATGGCTATATCCAGATCCGCAGCGGCCTGGAAGGCATGGCGACGGCGACCAGCGTGCCGGGGGTATTTGCCGCCGGTGATGTGGCCGACCACGTCTACCGCCAGGCAGTAACCTCCGCCGGCTTCGGCTG
>SLJA01000286.1 GCA_007135355.1 Wenzhouxiangella sp. | reverse complement strand
CAGTCCGCTCAGTCCGATCAGCTGGGGCTGTGGTTACCGCGCCCCGCCGCCGGGCATGGCAGGGCAGGGAGAGGATCTGACCGACATTGATGCCAGTTTGCTGCCGGTGACATGTCGCTAGGAGCCTGCGTAGTTTAGATTGACTTACCAGCCAGCGGCGTTCATCCGCGGTTCCAAATGACAGACCCCGCAGTCAGGCTTGATAAATGGCTTTGGACGGCGCGCTTTTTCATGACGCGCCGGCCGAGCCCGGCGATTCGGAAAACCCCTGCGGCTAATAAGGGTCCCGCCGGTGCGGCTCGCTCAGTCGACCTGGCCGCTCTCGAGCGCTTCCCAGCGCGCATAGGCCGTGTCCAGATCGGCTTGCAGGCGGCTGAGTTCCTGATTGACCGCGCCGATCTGCTCCGGATCGCCGCGGAAAAACTCCGGGTCGTTCATGCGCGCGCTCAGGCTTTCAATCTCTTCCTCCAGCGCTTCGACGCGGGCCGGCAGCTGCTCCAGTTCGCGGGCGAGCTTGTAGCTGAGCTTGGCCGGAAGAGGCTCGGGTGCGGGTTTTGCCGGCGTCGGCATCGCGGTAGATGATGCGGGCTCCGGGGCCGGGTCCACGGCGGGCGGGGTAGGGCGCTGGCGCAGCCAGTCGCTGTAGCCACCCACGTATTCGCCAATCCGGCCTTCGCCCTCCAGCACCAGGGTGCTGGTGACCACATTGTCCAGAAAGTCGCGGTCGTGGCTGACCAACAGCAGGGTGCCTGGATAGTCGAGCAGCAGCTCTTCCAGCAGCTCCAGGGTTTCCAGGTCCAGGTCGTTGGTCGGCTCGTCCATCACCAGCAGGTTGGATGGTTTGGCAAACAGGCGGGCCAGCAGCAGGCGGTTGCGCTCGCCGCCGGATAGCTTGCTGATTGGCGCGCGGGCGCGTTCGGGGGTAAACAAAAAATCCTGCAGGTAGCCAATGATGTGTTTGGAGCGGCCGTTGATCTCGACAAAGTCGCGGCCTTCGGAGACATTTTCGGCCGCGCTCCAGTCGTCTCTGAGCACGGCGCGCTGCTGGTCGAAGTAGGCAATCTCGAGCCCGGTGCCAAGCTTGACCTGGCCGCGGTCGGGTTTGAGCTGGCCGAGCAGCAGCTGGATCAGGGTTGACTTGCCGCTGCCGTTGGGACCGATCAGGCCGATGCGATCGCCTCTCAAGATCGTGGTGTTCAGGCCTTCGACAATGCGCCTGGCCCCCCATCCGAAGCTCAGGTTTTCCACTGTCACGACTTTCTTGCCTGACGGCGCGGCATGACTGGCGCTCAGGTTGACCATGCCCTGGCGCTCGCGCCGGGCTGCCCGCTCCTTGCGCAGGGCCTTGAGCGCGCGCACGCGGCCCTCGTTGCGGGTGCGGCGGGCCTTGATGCCCTGGCGGATCCAGACCTCTTCCTCGGCCAGCCGCTTGTCGAAGCGCTGGTTTTCCAGTTCCTCGGCGTGCTGGCGTTCGGCCACCCGGCGCAGGTAGTTGTTCCAGTCGCCCGGCCAGGAGGTCAGTTGCCCGCGATCCAGTTCGATGATGCGGGTGGCCAGTTTTTGCAGAAAACGGCGGTCGTGAGTGACAAAAACCAGAGCGGCCGGCAGCTGTTTCAGAAACCCTTCCAGCCACTCGATGGCCTCGATATCGAGGTGGTTGGTCGGTTCGTCCAGCAGCAGCACATCCGGCCTTGAGACCAGCGCCTGACCCAGCAGGACGCGGCGCTTGAGCCCACCGGAAAGCTGCTCGAAGGGGGTCTCGCCTTCCAGATCCAGCTGGCTCAGCACGCGTTCGACCTGCTGCTCCAGGTCCCAGCCGCCCGCTGCTTCAATGCGGGTTTGCAGATCGGCCAGTTGGTCCGAAGCGGCTGCGTTCTGCGTCGCGTGGTGAAAGTCGGCCAGTAAATTGCCCAGCTCGCCCAGGCCCGCCGCGATCTGGTCGTATACAGTTCCCGATGTATTGGCCGGCACCTCCTGCTGAAGGCGACTCACGCGCGAGCCTTCCGATCGCACGATGCGCCCGTCATCGGGCTGAAGCCTGCCATCGAGCAGGCGCAGCAGGGTGGACTTGCCGGCGCCGTTGCGACCAACCAGCGCGATGCGCTCGCCGGCATGGATGTCCAGATCCACGCTCTCAAGCAACAGAGGGCCGCCAATGGAGAAGTCGACCTGGCGAAGTGCAAGCAGTAACATGGGGCGTGCGGAATCTCGCTGGGTGGTGAGCCGGACCTGGGCAAGCGCCATTGCACCTGAGATTGGCGACTGCCCGAAAAGTCTGTATTTTAGCCCCCGCCTTCGTGACGCACCGCACCAATGCGCTATGATTTGGTTCGGGAACTTCGCTGGACAGCGTTTGAGCGACTCTGCCAAAAGTCAGTTGGACTGGAAGTATCGCAGTGATTTCTGCGATGAATTGATCGGCCCGCGTGGCGGGCCGCGGGCAGCTGCGCGGCCCCTGTGGCGCTATTTGAAGGGGCTGGGACGCGAGGAGTTACTGGAGCGCCGCGATGCCTGCGAGGTCGCCGCGCTGGTGGCCGGCATCACTTTCCGCGTTTACCACGACGAGGGCAGCGCTGATCGGGCCATGCCCTTCGACCTGATACCGCGGGTTATCCCGCTGTCGGAGTGGGAGCGCGTCAGCGCAGGCCTGGTCCAGCGCGTGACCGCGCTCAACCTGTTCATCGACGATCTCTACGGCGAGCAGAAGATCATTGGCGACGGCGTTTTTCCTGCCGAGGTTTTGGCCGGTTCAGTCAACTTTCGCCCGCAGTGCGTAGGTATCAGCCCGCGCTACGGTGTTTGGGCGCATATCTGCGGTTCCGACCTGGTCCGTGATGCCGATGGCACGATGTATGTGCTGGAAGACAATCTGCGCGTACCCTCCGGTGTGTCTTACATGCTGGAAAACCGGCAGGTCATGAAAAAGGTCTTCCCCGAGCTGTTCGAAGACCTCGATATTCAGCCGGTGGACGACTATCCGGCACGCCTGTACGACATGCTGGCCAGTCTGTCACCGCGCCCGGCCGATTATCCGACCATCGCCGTGCTGACCCCGGGCATGTTCAACTCGGCTTATTTCGAGCATGCGTATCTGGCCCAGCAAATGGGCGTGGAGCTGGTCGAAGGTCGCGACCTGGTGGTGCTGGACGATGATTGCGTTTACATGCGCACCATCCATGGCCTGCGCCAGGTCGACGTGATCTACCGGCGTATCGACGATGCCTTTCTCGATCCGGAAGTGTTTCGCGAGGATTCGCTGCTCGGCGTCAAGGGGTTGATGCGGGCGTGGAAGGCCGGTCAGGTCGGCCTGGCCAACGCGCCGGGCGCCGGCGTGGCCGATGACAAGGTGGTCTATTCCTATGTGCCGGAGATCATCCGCTATTACCTGGATCAGGACCCCATCGTGCCGAATGTGCCAACCTGGCGCTGCAGCATCAAGT
>SLJA01000151.1 GCA_007135355.1 Wenzhouxiangella sp. | reverse complement strand
GGTTTCCGGTTTCCGGTTTAGAGTAGTTGCGGGAAGAATAGCGTTTGCCGGATTCAAAGAGCTCGTGTGGGCACCGGTCCAAGCGAGTGATTACGGGTCCCGAACCCTGAACCCTGAAACCTGAACCCTGAACCCCAATGCCTGATCGCGCAACAATCAAACTCCACCCCGAATGGCTGGCCGTGCTGGCCAACGAGTTCGAGCAGGACTACATGCGCGAGCTGAAAGCCTTTCTGCTGCAGCGCAAGCAAAGGGGAGCGATGATTTATCCGCCGGGGGCGGAGATATTCAACGCGCTGGACTCCACGCCGTTATCGCGGGTCAAGGTGGTGATTCTGGGGCAGGATCCGTATCACGGGCCGGGTCAGGCGCACGGGCTTTGTTTTTCGGTGCGTGAAGGTGTCCCGCCGCCGCCCTCGCTGGTCAATATTTTTCGCGAGTTGGAGAGCGATCTGGGGTTGCCGGTGCCACGCCATGGGCATCTGCAGCGCTGGGCGGAGCAGGGGGTGCTGCTGCTCAACGCGGTGCTGACGGTCGAGCGCGGGCAGGCCGGGGCTCATCAGGGCAAGGGCTGGGAACGGTTTACCGATGCGGTGGTGGCGGCGGTCAATCAACACTGTCGGCATGTGGTGTTCCTGCTCTGGGGCGCGCAGGCCCAGCGCAAGGGTGCCGCCATCGACACCACGCGTCACCGGGTGTTGAAAGCCCCGCATCCCTCGCCGTTGTCGGCCCATCGCGGCTTTCTCGGCTGCCGGCATTTTTCGCAGGCCAATCAATGGCTGGCGCAGAAAGGAGTCGAGCCGGTGGACTGGGCGCTGCCCTGAATACACTCCGGCGCTACACTGCTCCGAATGGATGAATCCTTGCTCAAGCGCGTTCGGGTCGTGCTGATCGGCACCACCCACCCGGGAAATATCGGCTCGACCGCACGCGCCATGAAGGTCATGGGCCTGTCGCAGCTGGTGCTGGTCAATCCGCTGAAATTCCCTTCCGGCGAGGCCACGGCCCTGGCTTCCAATGCCGATGACCTGCTCGCCTCGGCCCGCGTGGTGGGAAACCTTACTGATGCAATACGGGGTTGCGGCCTGGTGCTGGGCTGCAGCGGACGGCCGCGGGCGCTGGCCTTGCCGACGCTGGATGCGCGCCTGGCGGCCACTCGCGCCCTGGCGGAAGCTGAAGGCCACGAGGTCGCGTTGGTGTTTGGACGGGAAAAGACGGGTCTGCACGAGGAAGAAATGCGCGCCTGTCATTACCTGGTGCGCATCCCGACCAGCGCCACGTATGATTCGCTGAACCTGGCCCAGGCGGTGCAGGTGGTCTGCTACGAGATCCGCCAGGCCCTGCTGGTCGATCAGCCGCGGGAAATCGCCCCGCCGGACTGGACGCCGGAGCCGCCGGAGCGGCTGGAGCTGTTCTTCAGCCGCCTGGAGCAGGCGCTGACCGAGATCCAGTTTTTGAACCCGGCGCAGCCCAAGCGCCTGATGCAGCGCCTGCGCCGGCTGACCCTGCGCGCCCGGCCGGATGAAAACGAACTCAATATTCTCAATGGCATCGTTTCGGCCATGCTGGAGACCGCCCGTGGTACGCGCAAACCAAGGGGCTGAGGCACAAACCCAGGAAGAGCGCTTCCGGCGCATCTGGGAGGTGGTCGAGGGGATTCCCGAGGGCTGCGTGCTCAACTACGGTGAAGTCGCGCGCCTGGCCGGACTGCCCGGCCGGGCACGCCTGGTCGGGCGGGCGCTGGCGCGCGCGCCGAAAAAGCGCGCCTTGCCCTGGCACCGGGTGGTCAACGCGCAAGGCCAGATCAGCTTTGCCGCCGACAGCGCGCGCGGTCAGCGTCAGCGCAAGCTGCTGGAAGCCGAGGGGGTGGAATTCGACGGCGATGCCATTGACTTGGATCGCTTCAATCCTGAACGCGCGCTTGACCGCTTGCTTTGGGGGCCATAAGGCCGGCTGAACCTTTATCTGGCCGGTTCAGCAACCGTTTTCGCCCAGCGCAATCGAGGTGCTCATCAGGCGGATGTCGAGTTCCGGATCGCCGTCCTTGATTTGCAGGATACGCAGCGGTAGCCAAAGGAAAGCCTCGGCATGCCAGGAGTCGTAGTTGCGGCTGGAGCCCTCGCGGCGGAAGCGCTGCATGCGGATGGCGTCGAAGCAGCCGGCCGGCACTTCCACCCGCTCTTCGGCCAGATAGAAAAAGTGCTGGTCCTCGATTTCATCGCGCTCCAGCACCCGGAATTGCAGATCGACGCCGCGATTGGCCGGATCCTGAAGCGCAACGGCCAGCTGTAGGCGTAGCGTCAACGGGTCGAGCATGCCGGGCTCGGCGGGGATGTGCAGGTTTTCCTCGTAGGTTTCCGTGCGCGAAATGCCGGAGTCCCAGTCCACTTCGTGCTGCCAAAAGCGTGTTCGGGTCGGAGCCCGCGCGACTTGACGATAGGTGAGCATGACCACCTCGCCGTTACGCCAAACGAAGTGGGCGGACTCTTCGGCCGACACCCGCAAGATGCGGGCCAGGCGTGCGGTGGCCACGGTTTCGGTATCGAACAGCCAGATGCCCTGGTCGTTCCGGCTCAGCGAGATGTGAACTTCGCCGATCTTGCTGCCCCGGCGCAACACCTCGTAGACGGCTTCATGGGCCGGGAGCGGCGCGTCTTCGGCGACGGTTTCAGCGCTTCCAGCCTGTGCCGAGGAGACGGCCATGGTCAGAAAGATCAGTGTCCAGCTCCAAAGGCCGCTGCAGCACCTGGTTTTGAATGGAAATGGTTTCATCGTGCAGTTCGACCGGTTCGGATAGCAATAGTGCCATGGTCGCGGGCAACAGCCGATGCTCCAGCGGCAGCAGGCGCTCGGCCAGGCGGTCCGGACTGTCGCCAGGTTCGACCGGCATGACGACCCGGCTGATCACCGGGCCGCCATCCAGCTCCGGGGTGACAAAGTGCACGCTGGCGCCATGTTCTTGCTCGCCGGTCTCCAATACACGCTGATGGGTCCGCAGGCCCCGATGGCGCGGCAGCAGGGAAGGGTGGATGTTGACCATGCGACCCTGGTGGGCCTGGACGAACCCGGCGCTTAGCACGCGCATGAAACCGGCCAGCACAATCCAGTAGGCCTCGAAGCCGCCGATGGCAAGCGTCAGAGCCGACTCGAAGCTGTCCCGGTCCGGATAGCGCCGGCGTTCGACACAGACCGTGTCCACGCCATCCTCTCGCGCCAGGGCCAGGCCCGCGGCATCGGTGCGGTCGCTGATCACGCCGACGATCTGGCCTGGCAGGCGGCCTTGCAATTGCGCACTATGCAGGGCCCGATAGTTGCTGCCGCGGCCGGACAGCAGCACCACCAGGCACTGGTGGGACCCGCTGCTCACGCGCTGAACACAACGCGTGGCCCGTCGCTGCAGCGCCGGACCCGGCCAATCACCGGGGCCGGTTCGCCCAGCAGT
>SLJA01000016.1 GCA_007135355.1 Wenzhouxiangella sp. | reverse complement strand
CGCTCGCGCCGATCCATCTCTTGCGCATACCAGTGCATGCCGCGGCGCGCGTAGCCGTCCAGCACATGCTCCACCGCGGCCCGGACCGCCAGGCTGGGCGGGCTGACCGAGGCGTGGTTGAGATAAGCGTCCACTTCTAGCTCCGGGAACAAGGCGCGGCTGCCCAGGTCCGCGCGCATGGCAGTTTGCGAGAGGGCGGGTGCAGTGTTTGTCATGGTGGGGCTGCTGAGTTCGTGAACGGTTTCGTTCAAGATAACAGCCAACGGCCGCCGGCTGATATTGCTTTCAACTCGGCACGACGCGGTTAGACTGGTCGTGTGATTTCCATGGGCGAGACGAATATGCAGAACTCCTTGCACACCAGTGATGTGGCCGTGGTCGGCGCCGGTCCGGCCGGACTGAGTTTTGCCCGTGCGCTGGCGGGCAGCGGTCTTACCGTGACTGTGATCGATCCGGCCCAGGCTGCGGATCTGGCCCAGCCGTCCTTCGACGGCCGCGAGATCGCGCTGACGCACGGCTCGAAACAGCGCCTGGAAGCGCTCGACATCTGGTCGCGGCTGCCGGTCGACGAGGTTAGCGCCCTGCGTGACGCCTGGGTGTTCGATGGCGATTCACGCCAGCCCATGCGCATCAGCCACCGCGATGGCGGTGCCGGGCAGCTCGGTTTCCTGGTGCCCAACCACCGCATTCGCCAGGCCGCGTTCGAGGCTTTCCAGGCTGCCGGTGAGGCCGAATTGATGGACGGTCGGCGCGTGGTGTCTGTAGTGCGCGGCGAGTCTGCCCATGATCTGATGCTGGACGATGGCCGCAGTGTGCGTGCCCGACTGGTGGTCGCCGCTGACAGCCGTTTTTCCTCGACCCGTCGGGCCTTCGGCATCGCCGCCCGCCAGCGCGACTTCGGTCGCTCGATGCTAGTGTGCCGCATGCGCCTGGAACAGGATCATCAGCATGTCGCCTGGGAGTGGTTTGGCTGTGACCAGACCCTGGCGATGCTGCCGCTCAACGACAACCAGGCCTCGGCGGTGATCACCTTGCCGCATGCCGAGATCGAGCGCCTGAGTCGTCTCGACAGCGCCGCCTTCAACACGGAAGTGAGTGAGCGCTATGCGCATCGGTTGGGCCGGATGGAGCTGGTCAGCGAACGCAAGCTCTATCCATTGGTTGGAGTCTGGCCGGATCGGCTGGTCGCGCCGCGATTTGCTGCCATTGGCGATGCCGCGGTGGGCATGCACCCGGTCACGGCGCATGGTTTCAACCTGGGTCTGGCCAGCGTCCATGCGCTGGCTCGGCGCATCCAGGCGGCATGCTCGTCGGGTCGCGACTTTGCCGCCGAGCCACTGCTGCGCGCCTACCAAACCGAACATCGTCGCACCAGTGGTCCACTGTACCTGGCGACCGGCGCCGTGGTCAGCCTGTACACCAGCAATTCGCTGCCCGCGCGCATTCTGCGCCGGGCCGCCCTGCGCGGGGCCAACGGTCTGCCGCCGTTCCGTCGCCTGATCGCCCGCACCCTGACCGACCGGCACGGTTGAAGCGCGTCTCGCTCTGAAGCGGTCGGCAATGGCCAGCTGGTCTCAAGGTGGTAGGAAATTTCCTACAAGCGGCAGCGCCGGTTTGCCATTGCCGCAAGGTCGGGCTGACTTGCATAATGTCGCAGGTCTACGGCAGGACTTCCCGCCTGCTTCCGGTAACGCAAACCCCACCAAGGAGTTCACCATGATGAAAAATACGCTCGCCATCGTTCTTGGTTGCGCCCTGGCGCTTTCGGCCTGGGCCGACGGCAAGGAAGAGCGCGCCAGGGAGCTGATTTCGCTGATGCAGATGGAGACTCAGTTCGAGCAGATGCAGGCTCAGATACAGAACATGTTCTCCAACTTGGCACCGATGACGGACCTATCGGACGGAGAGCGTGCCATCAGGGAGAATTTCCAGTCGCGCATGTGGGCCATTACCCAGGAAGAAATGGGTTGGCGACAGCTAGAGGCGCACATGATCGAGCTTTACACGGCGTACTTCAGCGAGCAGGAACTCATCGACATGATCGAGTTTCATCGCACGCCCACGGGCCAGCGCATGATCGAAACCATGCCCATGATCACGGAAGAATCGATGCTGTTCTCGCAAGAGGCCATGGTGCGCCTGATGCCTAGAATGCAGGCGTTGGGCGAGGAGCTTCAGGCGGAGTTGGCGGAGTACCGGCGACAGTCGGCCGAGGTTCAGGAATAGCTCCCGCATCGCTTTTCGCTCGCAACCCGAACCAGTGCGGCCTTGCCGAGGCGGGCTGCCTTTCACGAGCGGGTTTGTTTGACTAGGGAACCTCTGTCGGAGGTTGCCTAGATATTGTCAGTATCCGCGTGCCTCGCTGCCATGTCTCTGAACCCGAAATTCCTGCCGCCGGCACCGCGCTCATTTCCCGGCCAGCGCTGGCTCAATATCGGTCTGCGCGGCCTGCACCTGCTCGGCGTGGCCGGCGTGGCCGGGGGCTTTCTGTTCGACCTGCCGCGCGAGGCCTGGATATTCTACTGGCACCTGGCCGCCGTGACCGGCGTGTTGATGAGCCTGATTTACCTGTGGATCGACTGCGACTGGATCACCCAGCTCAAGGGTCAGGTGATCGTGTTCAAGCTCGTGCTGCTTTGGCTTGCCGTGGCCTGGCCCCCTGCGCAGGCACCGATTTTTGCCGTCGTCATTCTGCTCTCGGCCTTCTTCGCCCATGCACCGGCGAAGGTACGCAGCTGGGCCTGGGGGCGACAGGTGCGGGTGTGCGGGACCGAGCCGGGTGAGCGGGGCAATGGCTGAATCCGTCAAATCCATCTTCGACATCGACTTCGGCCGACTTTACCGCCAGCACATGGCGGCCTCTGGTCGCCAGGTCAAGGCCCCGGAGGACTGGGACGGGCGGGCCGAGCGGATGAAAGCCGTGGCCACAAACTCCCGCTATGTGCGCGAGTTTGTCTCGCGCATGGATTTGTCGGGCTGCCGCAGCCTGCTCGACGTGGGCTGCGGCACCGGCGCAATCGGCTTGACAGTGGCCGATCAACTCGACCAGGTCGTGGGCCTGGATTACAGCGCCGGCATGCTCAGCGCCATGTTGGAGCTGGCCGCCGAGCGAGGCATCGACAACGTTCGTGCAATCAGGAAATCCTGGGAAGGCGACTGGTCTGATGTGCCGGTTTGCGACGTGGCGGTGGCCTCGCGCTCGACCGCGGTGCTGGATCTCGAGGCGGCGCTGAAAAAGCTTGATGCATACGCGACGAGGCGTGTTTATCTGACCAGCAAGGTCGGCGGCTATTTCATCGACCCGGAAATCGCCGCAGTGATCGGTCGCAGGCTCGATCCCGTGCCCGACTACATCTATGCCGTCAACATCCTCTACCAGATGGGCCGCCAGCCGCGGGTTGACTTTCTCGAAAACGACCATCGCCCGACTGACTGTGAATCAGGCGATGAGTTT
>SLJA01000072.1 GCA_007135355.1 Wenzhouxiangella sp. | reverse complement strand
GCCTGCCAGATGGTCGGCGCCAAGATGCGGGTGGCGCCAGCGCTGTCGGCCGATTCGCCCATGCCGCTGGGGCATGATTTGCGCGCCCTGTACCAACTCGTCGGGCCGGACACGCGCCTGGTTTTCATCGCCAACCCGAACAATCCGACCGGTACCTGGCTGGACGGCGCGCGACTGAAGGATTTCATCGGCTCGCTACCGCCGCACACCTTGTGCGTGGTCGACGAGGCCTACACGGAGTATGCCGATTCCGGTCAGCTGGGCAATGCCGCCGGCTGGCTGCGGGAGTTTCCCAACCTGGTCGTCACGCGGACCTTTTCCAAGGCTTATGGTCTGGCCGGCTTGCGAGTCGGTTACGCGTTGTCCAACCCCGGCGTGGCCGATTTGCTCAACCGGGTGCGTCCGGCCTTCAACGTCAATTCGCTGGCCTTGACCGCGGCGCGCGCGGCACTCGATGACCAGGCCTTCATTGACCACAGCCGCGAAGTCAACGCGGCCGGCATGCGCCAGTTGCGCGAGGGGCTGGAACGCATGGGGTTGAAGGTGCTGCCTTCGGCGGCCAATTTCGTGCTGGCGGACTTCGGCCGTCCGGTGGCGGCCATCGACGAGGCGTTGCTGCGGGCCGGGATCATCGTGCGGCCGGTCGCCAACTACGGTCTTGACCAGCACTTGCGCATTACCATTGGGCGACCGGAGCAGAACAGTCGCCTGCTCGAGGTGCTGGCCGGTATTCTGGAGCGCGCATGAAACTGATCATCGAGCCGGCCCGGTCCGCGCTGGAAGGCCGTTGTCGGGTGCCTGGCGATAAATCCATTTCTCATCGCCTGGCCATACTGGGCGGCATGGCCGGCGGGCAGAGCGTGATTTCCGGCTATCTGGATAGCGCCGATACACGAGCCACCCTGGCCGCCATGGCCGCGCTGGGTGCAGAGGTCAGCGAAAGCGATGGCGAGATCCGCATTCTCGGTGGTCGCCTCAGGGCGCCCGCGGGGCCCCTGGATCTCGGCAATTCCGGCACCGGGGTGCGGCTGTTGGCCGGCGCCCTGGCCGGCCATCCGGACCTGCGGGCCGCAGAGATTCAGTTGGTCGGCGATGACTCGCTGTCGCGCCGCCCGATGGGGCGGATTGTCGAACCGCTGCGCGCGATGGGCGCGCGGATCGCCGATCATGCGGGCTGCCTGCCGCTGACTCTGCGCCCTGGCCCGCTGAACGGCATTCGCTTTCGCCCCCGGATGGCCAGTGCCCAGGTCAAGTCGGCGGTGCTGCTGGCCGGGTTGCACGCCCAGGGTGAAACCGTGGTCGTTGAACCTGGACCCAGCCGCGACCATACCGAGCGCCTGCTGCCTGCCTTTGGTGTGGAGATTCGTCGCAGCGGCGCCGAGATTCATCTGCACGGCGGTCAGGTCCTGCGGGCGGGTCAATTTCATGTGCCGGGTGACTTGAGTTCAGCGGCCTTCGCGCTGGCCGCGGGCTTGCTGGTGCCGGGTTCGCGCGTGGTGTTGGACCAGGTGGGGCTGAACCCGACCCGTGACGGCGTGTTGCGGATTCTGGACGGCATGGGCGCCCAGGTCGAGGTGCGGCCTGGGGCGGCGATCGGCAGTGAGCCGGTCGGCTCTCTCACCGCGAAACATTCGACTCTACGTGGGCTGGAAATCCCGCCGGAATGGGTGCCGCTGGCGATCGATGAGTTCCCGATCATCATGGCCCTGGCCGCTGCCGCGGACGGCACGACCGTCATCAGCGGTGCCGAAGAGCTGCGGGTCAAGGAATCCGACCGGCTGGCGGTGATGTGCCGCGAATTGGTCAGACTCGGCGTTCGCGTCGAGGAAACCGCTGATGGCGCCGTCGTGCATGGCGGACCGGTTCATGGCGGCACGGTTGATTCGCACGGCGATCACCGCATCGCCATGAGCCTGGCTGTACTGGCCCTGGTCGCCGAAGGAGAAGTCGCGATTGACAACGCCGAGTGGATTCAGACCAGTTACCCCACTTTTGTCGACGATTTATGTGCGCTGGGCGCGCTGATGCGCTGGGAGGAGGAATAATGAACGCGTCATCGCAGGCCAGGGCTCCGGTGTTGACCATCGATGGCCCCTCGGGTGCCGGCAAGGGCGCGGTGTCCAGTCGCGTCGCCCGCGCCCTGGGCTGGAATGTGCTCGACTCGGGTGCGGTCTATCGCAGTGTGGCCCTGGCTGCTTTGCAGCAAGGCCTGTCGGCGCGGGACGAGGCTGGGCTGGTCGAACTGTGTCGCGATCTGCCACTTGCTTTCGAGGCGGGAGAGCAGGGGATTGAGGTGATCCTGGATGGTCGGCCGCTGGGCGATGCCCTGCGGGCCGAGCAGGTCAGCGTGATGAGTTCGCAGGTGGCGGCGATACCGGCCGTGCGCGAGGCGCTGCTGGATTTGCAGCGTTCATTCCAGGCCGAGCCGGGCCTGGTGGCGGATGGCCGTGATATGGGGACCGTGGTGTTCCCGGACGCCGAGGTCAAGATTTTTCTGGATGCCAGCGTGACCGAACGGGCGCGCCGGCGCTATCAACAGCTGAAACAAAAGGGGCAGTTGAAAGAGCAGGGAGAAGATGTTACATTTGACCGGCTTTTTCGGGACCTCGAAGAACGCGATCGCCGAGACCGCGAGCGTGCCGTTTCCCCGACCATTCCGGCAGACGATGCCGTGGTTGTTGATTCGACTCGCATGACCCTGGACGAAGTTGTCAATCGGGTCGAGCAGCTGGTACGGCAAGGTCTGTGTCCGCCGGACTGAAAAGGCATGGGTGGTTGGCTCTTTCTCGCTTTAGAGAGCCGATCTGACAAACGAGCGTAGCCGCCAGGTTGCGCGGATGACGAGATTGCAGCGCCGACAGCTTCGCCTGATGTGCTGTTCTTGCAGGAAACTTTTTACCTAATGACCGAATCTTTTGCTGAACTCTTTGAACAAAGCCTGAGCGAGCGCGAGCTTCGCCCGGGCGCCATCGTCATGGGCCGAGTGGTCGAGATCCGTGACGACGCCGTGGTGATCAACGCCGGACTGAAATCGGAAGGGATCGTGCCCATCCAGCAGTTCGAGCGCCCGGATGGCGAGCTGGAAGTGCAAGTGGGCGACGAGGTGGAAGTCGCGCTGGATGCCGTTGAAGACGGTTTCGGCGAAACCCGCCTGTCGCGCGAAAAGGCCAAGCGCTCGCGCGTCTGGACCGTGCTGGAAACGGCCCACGACGGCGAGGAGAACGTGATCGGCCAGATTTCGGGCAAGGTCAAGGGCGGCTTCACCGTCAATATCGACGGCATCCGCGCTTTTCTGCCCGGTTCTTTGGTCGACGTTCGCCCAGTGCGCGACCCGGCCTATCTCGAAGGCAAGGATCTGGAGTTCAAGATCATCAAGCTGGACCGGCGCCGCAACAACCTGGTGGTCAGCCGCCGGGCGGTGGTTGAACACGAGTACGCCGCCGAGCGCGACGATCTGATCGAGCGTCTGACCGAAGGTGCGGTGATCAAGGGCGTGGTCAAGAACCTGACCGACTACGGCGCCTTCCTGGACCTGGGCGGCATCGACGGCCTGCTGCACATCACCGACATGGCCTGGAAGCGCGTGCGCCATCCGTCTGAAGTGGTGGAAGTGGGCGATGAGCTGGAAGTGCGCGTGCTGCGTTTCGACCGCGAGCGCATGCGCGTCTCGCTGGGCCTGAAGCAGCTGGGCGAAGATCCGTGGGACAACATCGACCGGCGTTACCCGCCGACCTCGCGCCTGTTCGGCAAGGTCACCAACATCACCGACTACGGCTGCTTCGTGGAGATTGAAGACGGCGTGGAAGGTCTGGTCCACGTGTCCGAAATGGACTGGACCAACAAGAACGTCAACCCGGCCAAGGTCGTGCACGTGGGTCAGGAAGTCGAAGTCATGGTCCTGGACGTCGACGCCGAGCGTCGCCGCATCTCGTTAGGGATGAAGCAAGTCGCGCCGAATCCATGGGAAGCCTTCGCTGCAACCCACAACAAGGGCGACAAGGTTTCCGGTGCGATCAAGTCGATTACCGACTTCGGTATTTTCATCGGCCTGGAAGGCGGCATCGATGGCCTGGTTCACTTGTCCGACATCTCCTGGATGAACCTGGGCGAAGACGCTATTCGCAACTTCCGCAAGGGCGAGGAGCTCGAGGCGGTGGTGCTGGCGGTTGACCCGGAACGCGAGCGCATCTCGTTGGGCATCAAGCAGCTGGAGCAGGATCCGTTTGCCACTTTCATGGCCGAGAATCCGCGCGGCTCCATCGTCACAGGCAAGGTCAAGTCAGTGGATCAGCGCGGTGCGGTGGTCGAGTTGGCTGACGGCGTTGATGGTTACATCAAGGCTTCGGACCTGGCCAAGGAGCGAGTCGATGATGCGACCAAGATCGTGTCCGAGGGAGACGAAATCGAGGCCAAGTTTGTCGCCCTCGATCGCAAGACCCGAAATCTGACGCTGTCCGTCCGCGCCAAGGATGACGATGAGCTGGCTGAAGTCATCGACCAGTACCAGGGTCGGGGCGGCAGCGGGGCCACGTTGGGCGATCTGCTGAAAGAGCAGCTGGCCGGCAAGGATTAGGCGGTCGGTGGGCTGCGGGCGGTGCTATCCTTTAGTGACCGCCCGCAGCCATTTTGACGAGGGAGCGTCAGGATGACCAAGTCCGAATTGATTGAATTATTGGCCGAGCAGCAGCCGCACCTGAGTCAGGGCGATGTGGAACTGGCCGTTCGCACCATCATCGAGCAACTCAGCGGAGCCCTCGCTGACGGTGAGCGGATTGAAATCCGAGGGTTTGGCAGTTTCTGCCTGCACTATCGAGCACCGCGCATGGGTCGAAATCCCAAAACCGGTGAGGCAGTCGCCCTGCCAGGCAAGCATGTGCCGCATTTTAAGCCCGGCAAGGAGCTGAGGGAACGCGTTAATGAGGCCGCTGCCTAACCGGCGATTGGACTGATGTACCGCTGGCTGTTGCTACTCGCTGTTTTCCTTGCTGCCCTGGCGGGCCTGATGATTGGCGTGCTCAACCCCGAGCCGGTGACGGTGCAGTTGGCTGTGGTGGAGCCGACGATGGCGCTCGGTGCCATGATTTTGCTGGCCTTTGGCATTGGCGTGCTGGCAGGCCTGGCTGTGTTCTGGCTGCTTTTTGATCTTCCGGCACGCTTCAGGCGCCACCGGCGACCGGCTTCTGCAGCGTTGCCGAATTCGCGTCCTGGAGATGAATGAATCGACGCTGCTGTTTCTTCTTCTGCCGATAGCAGCCTTGAGCGGATGGTTGATCGGTCACCGGACCTCGGCGCGTCGCCAAAAGCCCCCTTCCGCATTTTCCAGCCAGTACTTTCGCGGCCTGAATTATCTGCTCAACGAGGAGTCTGACAAGGCCATCGAAACCTTTCTTCGGCTGGCTGAAATCAACCAGGATACCGTCGATACCCACCTCGCCCTGGGCACCTTGTTTCGCCGCCGCGGCGAAATGGACAAGGCGATCCGCTATCACAAGCACATCATCACGCGCCCGAACCTCAGCGACGAGCAGCGTGAGCGGGTGCTCTATGAGCTGGCACTGGACTATATGCGGGCCGGCCTGCTGGATCGTGCCGAGCGGCTCTTCCTCGATTTGACCGGCGGCAGTCGTCTGGGTGCGGCCGCGCGCCGCCAGCTGCTGGATATATACCAACAGACCAAGGATTGGGCGCGCGCGATTGAACAGGCTCAAGCATTGGAACGCGATCCATCCGGTACCGATGACCGCATGATTGCGCACTTCTACTGTGAGCTGGCCGAACAGGCCCGCGGTGATAGCGACAGTGAAACCGCCCGAGCGCATCTGCGGCAAGCGCGACGTTATGAACCCGCCAATGCGCGCGCGCGGCTGATCGAGGCCGGACTGGCCATGGATGGCGAAGACTTTGAGCGTGCCGCCGAACGCTATCGACAAGCATGCGAACTGGACCCGGAGCTGGTCGTTAGCCATCTAGCGCCGTTGCTGCACGCGCATCAGCAGGCCGACGGCATGGCCGTGCTGACAGATTGGCTGAAGGGCTTGCATGAGCGTAGTGGCATTCTGGCGCCGGCACTGGCCTGGGCGCGGCTCCGTTCCCAAAGCGAGCCCAAGGCTGCTGCCGATTATCTTCTGGATCGACTCGAGAAACGTCCAACGGTCAGGGGTCTAGAGCTCTTGATGCGCCTGCTGTCCGAGCACGGCGAAAGCCTGGATGAGGTCAGACCGGAGCTGATTGGCCAGCTGATGCAACGGCTGATAAAGGATCAGCCGGTCTACCGTTGTCGTCAGTGCGGGTTCAGTGGCTCGACGCATCACTGGCATTGTCCAAGTTGTCGCAGTTGGAACACCACGCGTCTGGTTCAGGGTGTGATGGGAGAGTAATGGGCTCGGCGGCCTGGTGGGTCTTTTGGTCGGCTGCGCTCCTGACGGTGTTGACAACGCCGTTGATCCGCCGCTGGCTGGTGTTTCGCCAAGTCATTGACTGGCCCGAAGCGCGACGCAGCCATGCCCAGCCCACCCCGCGCGGTGGTGGTCTGGCCATTTGGATTGGTGTGCTGATTGCGCTGCTGCTGGTCGCCCCGGAGCCGGCTCTGCTGCCCTTGGTGGCCTTTACCAGCATATTAGCCCTGCTCGGTTGGCTTGATGACCGCCATGATGTGCCGGTCGCTATGCGTCTGGCTGTGATGCTGATGTGTGCCGCCGGTCTGGTGTGGATCGTTGGTCCGATCCCGGGTGTGTCGATCATGCAACGCGAACTGGGGGGGGTCTGGATTTGGTCGGTACTGGGCGTGATCGGCGTGGTGTGGATGATCAATCTGCACAATTTCATGGACGGCGCCGACGGGCTGGCGGCCATGCAGGGCGCCTGGTCGGGGGGGATTCTCGGCTGGCTGCTTTATCGCAGCGGGGCAGTGGAGCCCGGGCTGCTGGGCATGGCGCTGGCCGGTGCTTGTGCCGGTTTCCTGGTATGGAATCGCCCGCCGGCGCGGCTATTCATGGGCGACGTGGGCTCGATCATGCTGGGTGGAACGGTGGGTTTGCTGGCTTTTGTCGGTGCCGCGACAGGGGCGGTGAGTATCTGGATCAGTCTGATTGTGTGTGCGTTGTTCGTGGTGGATGCGACCGCTACGCTGCTTCTGCGGGTGGTCAGAGATGGCCAGTGGTATACTGCGCACCGCGAACACGCCTATCAGAGGCTGATCCGCTCCGGCTGGAGCCACACTCGGGTTCTACTGCTGTATGCTGGTTTGAATCTTGCGCTGGTGGGGCCGCTGTTGTTGCTGGCGTTGGGTCGTCCGGATTGGGACTGGGCGATTGCACTCTTGTTGATCGCGCTGCTCGGTTTTGCCTGGACTGTGGTTCAGAAGCGCACTCTGGAAGGAGCACCGAACTCAGGATGAATGGCAATCTGGAGAGACGGGCAACGATCTTTAACCTGCGTTCCGTAGTCGTCGTCCACGACCTGTTCATGGTTTCTGCCGCCTGGGTTCTGGGCAGACTGGCTACCTCCTGGCTGGCTGGAACCGGCCAAGTCGCGTGGCAGCAGCTGGCGCTGGAACTGAATTTTATCTTGCTGGCCCAGGGCTTCCTGCACTGGCGGGCCGGACTTTATCGGGGTGTTTGGCGGTTTGCCAGCCTGCCGGATCTGGCCAATCTGCTCAGGGCTTCGGTTCTTGGCGCGGTTTCCGGTGGTGCCGTGCTGCTCATTTTGCGCTCGCCATTGGAGCTTATGGTTCTGATGGTTTGGCTGTTCCCGATTCTGCTGATCGCTTTGCTGGGTTTGCCGCGGCTGTTTTATCGCGTGCTCAAGGATATGCGCTCCGAAGTCCGGCAGCGCCGCGACACCCGTCGCACGCTGATCATTGGTGCCGGAAAGTCAGGGCGCCTGCTGCTGCCGGAATTGCGCCGCCGCGGCGGTTTTGACGTCGTCGGCTTTCTGGACGACAACAAACGATTGCGCCATAGCGAAACCGATGGGGTGCCCGTGCTGGGGCCGGTCTCGCGATTGCCCCGAGTGGTCAGCGAAGCCATGATTGATCTGGCGGTGATTGCCATTCCCTCGGCCAGCAATCAGCAAATGCAGCGGATTGTGCAGATTTGCGAACAGGCGGAAGTCGAGTTCAAAACGCTGCCGACCTTGAAGCAGCTCGGCGCCAAGATCACCCGTTTTGATGATCTCAAGCCGGTCGCGATTGAAGATTTGTTGGGTCGTGACCCGGTCTCGCTGGACTGGGCGGCGATTCGGGCCGGGGTGACCGGAAAGCGCGTCATGGTTACCGGCGGTGGCGGCTCCATCGGCGCTGAATTGTGCCGCCAGATCGCCCGGCTTGACCCGGCAAGCCTGATCATCCTCGAACAAAGCGAATACAACCTCTATCGAGTGGATTATCGGCTGCGGCAGGAATTCCGGGACCTGGTGGTAGAGACGGTGCTGGGGGATGTCTGCGACCCGGCCACCGTCGATCGATTGATGCAACGGGCGCGTCCACAGGTTGTGTTTCACGCGGCCGCATACAAGCACCTGCCGATGTTGCAAAACCAGATCCGCGAAGCCTTTCGCAACAACGTGATCGGGACGCGGCGCATTGCCGACGCCGCGGCCCGCCACGGGGTTGAAGTGTTCGTGCTCATCTCGACTGACAAGGCGGTCAACCCCAGCAATGTGATGGGCGCGACCAAGCGAGTGGCCGAGTTGTATTGTCAGGAGGTCAATCGGCAGTCCAGCACCCGGTTCATTACGGTTCGTTTCGGGAACGTGCTGAACTCCACGGGTTCGGTCGTGCCCTTGTTTAACGAACAAATCCGGCGCGGCGGCCCGGTCACGGTCACCCATCCGGAAATCACGCGCTACTTCATGACCATTGCCGAAGCCGGTCAGTTGATTCTGCAGGCCGGAGTTTTGGGTGAGGGCGGTGAGGTATTCGTTCTGGATATGGGCGAGCCGGTGCGAATTCGCTATCTGGCAGAGCAGTTGATCCGGCTGGCCGGCAAGGAGCCGGGGCGTGATATCGAAATCGTCTATACCGGCTTGCGTCCCGGCGAAAAACTGTTCGAGGAGTTGTTTCATGCCCATGAGTCCTACGCCAAGACCGCGCACCAGAAAATCTTTTTGACCCGATGCGACTCGACGCAGTTGGCGGCCCTGGTCGACACGGTCAATGCCGGAGAGCGCGCGGTGCGGCAATATGACACCGAAGCACTGGGCAAAATACTGGTGCAACTGGTGCCTGATCTTGAGCGAGCCCCGCGGCGGGATGCCAAAGTCGTCGCCTTGTCCGGCTGAGCGACGAGGTCAGCCATGGTTGCTCAGTCTGAAACCGTCACAGCGTTCGCCGGGTTGAGGCCATCCACCGCCGCGCGCCGCGATGGTCTAGAGACGCTGACATTACGCTCCGAGATTCTGTCCAATAATCCGCTGGGCGACCCCTGCGAGCGGGATCACCCGATTTATCTGCCGCCCGATTATCAGGCGGGGGCCGCGCATTATCCGGTGCTGTATTGCCTTGCCGCCTACACCAATGCCGGACCGGGCCAGGTTGCCTGGCGCAATCACGGCGAAACCCTTCCTCAGCGTCTCGACCGCCTGATTGGCTGTGGCGATATGGCGCCGGTGATTGTTGTGTTCCCTGATTGCTACACCAGCCTGGGCGGGAATCAGTATGTCAACTCGTCGGCGATGGGCAACTACGCCGATTTTCTGCTGCGGGAGTTGATTCCTGCCGTCGACGCGCGGTATCGGACGCGGCCTACCGCCGCGGGGCGGGGAGTGTTTGGCAAGTCGTCGGGCGGGTTTGGCGCTTTGCATTTGGTCATGCGCCATCCGGGCTACTTTGCGGCAGCGGCCAGCCATGCCGGGGACTGTGGTTTTGATCGGGTCTATGTGCGCGATTTTCCTCCCTGCTGCGATGTGCTGGCTCGGTTCGATGGCGACCTGGTTGCTTTTGTCAAGGCATTCTGGCGCAAGCAGCGCCCGGGGCATGCAGATTTCCATGCCATGATGACCTTGTGCCTGGCAGCCAGTTATTCCCCCGCGCCGGGCCGAGCGCTCAATCTTGAGCTGCCCTTTGACCTGGAAACCTGTTTGCTCGACCAACGCGTGTGGTCACGATGGTTGACATTTGATCCGGTGTGCGGCGTTGACGCGGCGAAGCAGGCGCTTCAGGATCTGGCCGGGCTATGGATCGATGCCGGTTCGCGCGATCAGTATTTCATTCACTATGGAACCCGGGAACTGCACGCCCGGCTGGACGAGGCCGGCATCATGCATCATTTTGAAGAGTTTGACGGCAGCCATTCAGGTATCGATTGGCGCTACGATCATTCGCTGCCGTGGCTGGTATCGCAACTGGAACTTGCCAGTCGTTGATTGATCTACCATTTCGCATCTACGATTTTTCATCTACTACTACTAGAGAACTTGTACAAAGACGGACTTATGGTCACGATTACCCCTTCAGCACGCGATTACTTTTCTTCCCTGCTGGCGCAACAGCCGGACGGAACCCATTTGCGTATTCGCATCGAGCGTCCGGGCAGTCCGACGGCGGAGGTCGAACTGGCCTATTGCCCGCAAGGCGAGCATCACGAGGATGACGAGGTGCTTGACTGTCAGACGTTCAAGCTGTTTATCGAAGCCAACAGCATGGCAGCGCTGGCCGAGGCCATGATTGACTTCGAGGCCAACACCATGGGCGGCGAATTGACGATTCGGGCCCCCGGATTGAAAGGCGACAAGCCGGCTCAAGGTGCGCCCTTGACCGAGCGGGTTCAATGGGTGCTGGAGGCGCGAATCAACCCCATGGTGGCCTCGCATGGTGGGCACGTTTCACTGGTCAAAGTGACCGAGGAGAACGATGTGCTGCTTCAATTCGGCGGTGGCTGCCAGGGCTGCGGGATGGTGGACGTCACGCTCAAGCAGGGCATAGAAACCACCATGAAGCAGGAGCTGCCGGAAATCCGCAGCGTGATGGATGCCACCGATCACAGCAGCGGCACCAACCCTTACTATAGTTGACGACGTCCCGGGCATCAGCCCGGGCCGGCTTGGAGTTTGATCAGGGTCCAAGCGGCCCGCGCTGGCGTGAATACCAGGCGGCCAGGTCGCGGATATCCTGATCGGTCAGATCACGGGCAAAACTCGACATGACCGCGTGATCGCGGTCGCCGTCACGGTAAGCGCGCAGAGCGTGGACCAGATAAGTGAAGTGCTGCCCGGCGATGATCGGATAATCGTCGGCGAGGGCTAGATTGCCGTCTTCACCATGGCAGGCGTGACAGGTCACCGAGATTTCCTGGCCGCGCGCGGGATTGCCGGCAACAGCCTGACCGCTCAGACACAACAGCAAGCCGGTGGCGATGACGAGTTGAACGCTGTGACTGATCTTCACCGGTTACCCCCTTGTGCTGCGAACCATGCAGCGACATTGCGAATATCCTCGTCGGACAAGGTGTGGGCCTGGGCCTGCATCGTGCCGTGGCGCCGAGTGCCGTCGCGGTAGGCGTGCAGAGAGGCCCGGATGTAGCCCTCGGTCTGGCCTTTGATGCGCGGCACATGGAAGGTCGGAAAGACATTGGTGTGAAAGGGGATGCCGTGACAGCCCAGGCAGGTGAAGGCCACGATGCGGCCCTCTTCCAGGTCGGCTTCCTCGGCGTGTGCGGCTGGTGCCAGCCAAATGCCGGCCAATAGCAAGGCCGGAATCCATCTCTTCAACATGAATGGGTTGCTCGGAAACAATGACTTTAATGGTGTCGTATTATAGTCATTCCCCGCCGCCGCCACATAGCCTTTAACGCCAGCAAGGGCGCTGACTTCCGCTTCCGCCCCTTTGGCCGACCAGCCGCTAACTGATTGAACGAGCAAAGATCAATATGTCTGCATTGAACCCGCTGGATTTATTCGACATTGACGCGCAACTGAGCGACGAAGAGCGCATGATCCGCGACAGCGTGGCGCGGTTCATCGATGAGAAAGCCTTGCCGCTGATGGCCGACTGCTTTGACGAGGGGCGCTTCCCGGCGGAACTGATCCCGGAAATTGCCGATCTTGGGCTGCTCGGCTCCAGCCTGGAGGGCTATGGCTGCGCCGGATTGAACGCGGTCAGCTATGGGTTGATTTGCCAGGAACTGGAGCGCGGTGATTCGGGTTTGCGCAGTTTCGTCTCGGTCCAGTCCTCGCTATGCATGTACCCGATCCACGCCTTCGGCACCGAAGCGCAAAAGGAACGCTGGCTGCCGGATATGGCGGCCGGCCAGGTCATCGGCTGCTTCGGGCTGACCGAGCCGCATGGCGGCTCCGATCCGGCCAACATGAAGACCCACGCCCGGCGCGACGGCGATGACTGGATTCTGAACGGGGCCAAGATGTGGATCACCAACGGCAACCTGGCCCAGATCGCCATTGTCTGGGCGCGCACGGAAGACGGCATCCAGGGCTTCATCGTCGAAACCGACTCGCCCGGCTTCGAGGCGCGCGAGATCAAGGCCAAGATGTCGCTCAGGGCCTCGGTGACCTCCGAGTTGTATTTCGACAACGTGCGGGTGCCCGAAGCCCACCGGCTGACCGGCGTCAAGGGCTTGAAGGGCCCGCTGTCCTGCCTCAGTCAGGCGCGCTATGGCATCACCTGGGGCCCGATCGGATCGGCCATCGCCTGTCTCAAAGAAGCCATCGACTACACCGCCGACCGTGAATTGTTCGGCCGCCCGCTGGCGTCCAACCAGGCGGTGCAGATTCGCCTGGCCGACATGTCGCGCCGCATCTCGCTGGCCCAGCTGATGTCGCTGCGCTTGGGGAGGCTCAAGGATGAGGGCCGGGTTCACCCGACCCAGATCTCCATGGCCAAGTGGAACAACGTGCGCATGGCCCTGGACATCGCCCGCGACTGCCGCGACCTGCTCGGCGGCTCCGGTATCACCCTCGAATACGTCGCCATCCGCCATATGCTCAACCTGGAGTCGGTGATCACCTACGAGGGCACCGAGACGGTGCATCAGCTGGTGGTGGGGAGGGAGTTGACGGGGGTTAATGCGTTTTGAAGGTTTACGGTTTACGCTTTAGGGTTTACGGTCGGGCTTCGATCAGGCTTTTCGTAACCCGTAACCCGTAACCCGT
>SLJA01000032.1 GCA_007135355.1 Wenzhouxiangella sp. | reverse complement strand
TGTGGACCGGATTCGCCCTGATTGTCGGCACCGTGGTGTTTACCGTGATCGGAGTCGGCATGATGGCGCTGGGTGCGCCGCTGCTGGCCATTCCGGGTATGTGGGCGGTGTATCTGATCGAGGCGGCCATGATGATCTCGATCGGCATCACTCTGGCCTTGCTGTTCGCCGGATCGGCCGGCCTGGGCTTGAGAGGGCGGCGATGAATCATCCGGAGATCTGGATCATGGCCGCCGCGGCGATTTTCGGCATCTCGGTCTATGCCTTGATCGTGCGCACGCATTTGCTGCGCCAGTTGCTGGCCCTGAAAGTCATGGGCAACGCCGCGTTTCTGGTGCTGGTCGTGGGCGCCGGCACGGTCAACGGCCTGCTCGACGGCATTCCCAAGGCGCTGGTGCTGACCGGTATCGTGATTGCGATTTCGGCCATTGGTTTTGCCCTGGCGGTGCTGGTGCGCCTGGCCGAGGTCACCGGATCGGTTGATCTTGACGAAGACCCGAGCGACCAGGAACCGGCGCGCGACACAAACGACCCCAGGGACGGCGACGGCCATGCTGGCTGAAGCGCTGGCCGGGCTGGTCTTCTTGCCGCTGCTGGTGGCCTGCGCGCTGCTGGTGATGCCGCGGCGCACGCGCCTGCCGCTGGTTCTGCTCGGCATCTTGCCGCTGCCTCTGCTGATGTTTCCGGTCACCACGGCGGTGCTGGCCGACGGCCTGCAGATCATTGCCGTGGCCGGCTTCGAGCGGCCCCTGGGCATCGAGTGGCGGGTCGATGCGCTGTCGCTGGTGCTGAAGTGGCTGAACGCCGTGATCGCGGTGCTGGTCGGGCTGTATGCACTGGCGGATTACCACCCGGGCAGCGGCAAGGGCCGGCGCTTCTGGATTTTGTGGCTGCTGCTGATCAGCGCCCTGAACGCCCTGTTCCTGTCGTCGGACCTGTTCAACCTGTTCGTTACTCTGGAGCTGATGACCCTGGCCGCCATCGGCCTATTGGTCATCGACGGCAAGCCGGCGGCCTTGCGCGCCGGCATGCGCTACCTGATTCTGGCCTTGCTTGGCTCCATGCTGTACCTGATGGGGGTGGCGCTGATTTATGCTGCGGCCGGCACGCTGGATCTGTACCAGGCCGGCGGCCTGCTCGCCGATGATGCGCTGCCCATCGTGGCGCTGATGCTGATGACGGTCGGCTTGCTGATCAAGTCGGCCATTTTCCCGCTGCACGCCTGGTTGCCGGCCGCTCACGGCAACGCGCCGGGACCGGTCAGCGCGGTGCTGTCGGCGGTGGTGGTCAAGGCCTCGATCTACATGATCTGGCGCCTGTGGCTGTGGTTTGCCGGCGACTGGTCCATGGACTGGGCGCTGACTGTGCTCGGCCTGCTGGGAGCCGGTGCCATCCTTTACGGCTCGATACTGGCTTGCCTGCAGGACCGGCTGAAGATGATGGTGGCCTATTCCACCGTGGCCCAGCTCGGCTATCTGATGCTGCTGTTCCCGCTGTTCGGGGTGCTGGGTTTTGCCGGTGCCAGCTATCACCTGTTGGCCCATGGGCTGGCCAAGGCGGCGATGTTCATCGCCGCGGCCAACATTCTGAAAGGTCTGGGTACGGATCGCATGGACCGGCTCGATGGGACCGACCGCAAGCTGCCCATCGACACCTTCACCTTCGCCATTGCCGGTATCAGCATTCTGGGCCTGCCGCCCAGCGGCGGGTTCGTGGCCAAGTGGCTGTTGCTGCAGCAAGCCTGGGGTCAGGCCGGCTGGGGCTGGGTTGCGGTGTTGCTGATCGGCGGTCTGCTGGCGGCGATTTATCTGTTTCGGCCACTGTCGCGTCTGTGTGCCCGCCCCTTGGCCGCACCGGAACAGGCGCTCAAGTCACCCGGCAAGGCATTCAGCTTGCTGGGCTTGTTGTTGGCGCTGCTGGCGCTGGGCATGGGCTTCGCGCCCGCACCGGTGATGGATTTGCTGCTTGGCGGGCCGCCGCCGGGGATGGCGCCATGATGGACTGGCTGCTGTTCTGGCTGCCGTTTTTGGTGGTCATGGTCTCGGCCCTGGCCGGCCTGCTCATTTTCTGGGCCGGCGAGATGCGGCAGTGGTTGCGCACCGCGCTCAACCTGTTTGCCGCCGTCGCCAAGCTGGCCCTGGTTGCAGTCATGGGCTATCTGGTTTGGCAGGGTTACCAGCCGGAGTTCCGCTTCGCCCTGCTGCCCGGAATCGACTTTGTGCTGCATGCCGATGCCTTGAGCATGCTGTTCGCCACCTTGTCGGCCGTGCTCTGGCTGGTGACCACCGTGTATGCCGTGGCCTACCTGGAAAGGGGTTCCGACCGGGCGCGCTTTTTCGGTTTTTTCAGCCTGTGCGTGACCGCCACCATGGGCGTGGCCATGGCCGGCAACCTGCTGACCTTTTTCATTTTCTACGAACTGCTGACCCTGACCACCTGGCCGCTGGTGGTCCACCACGGCACCCAGGCCGCCTTTGCCGGGGCACGCAGCTACCTGATCCACACCCTGGGCGCGGGGGCTGTGTTCCTGGCCGGGCTGATCTGGCTGTACTCGCTCACCGGGCCGCAGGACTTTATCGTCGGCGGCAGCATTGCCGGGCTGGGGCTGGAGCAGAACGTCCAGCTCAAGATCATTTTTGCCATGCTGATCATCGGCATGGGCGTCAAGGCGGCGCTGTTTCCGTTGCACAGCTGGTTGCCCAAGGCCATGGTGGCGCCGGCGCCGGTCAGTTCGCTGTTGCATGCCGTCGCGGTGGTCAAGGCCGGCGCGTTCGGTATCGTGCGCGTGGTTGAAGATGTTTACGGGCCGCAGCTGGTTGCCGAGCTGGGACTGGCCCTGCCGCTGGCCGCCATTGCCAGCTTCACGATTGTTTATGGCTCGGTGCTGGCGCTGTACCAGACCGATATCAAAAAGCGGCTGGCTTTTTCCACCGTCAGCCAGGTCTCCTACATCACCTTGGGCGTGGCCATCGGAGGACCGCTGGCCACGCTCGGCGGCATCGTGCACCTGGTCCACCAGGGCCTGATGAAAATCACCTTGTTCTTCTGCGCCGGGATTTTTGCCAACCTGCTGGGGGTGAAGAAAATCGAGCAGCTGGACGGCATCGGCATGCGTTTGCCGTGGACCAGTCTGTGCTTCACCATCGGCGCGGTGGGCATGATTGGTTTGCCGCCGGTGGCCGGCTTTATCAGCAAGTGGTATCTGGGCACCGGCGCGGTGGCCGTTGGCATGGATTGGGTGTTGCTGGTGCTGATCGCCAGCACCCTGCTCAATGCCGCCTACTTTTTGCCCCTGCTCAAGCGCGTATGGTTGAATCCGGCGCCTGAGCACTGGCCGCACGAGGCCCAGACCAGCCGCCTGGAAACCTACGGCATGATCGGCTCGGTGCTGATCACGGCAACGATGTCGCTGCTTGTCGGCCTGTTTGCCGGCCATCCCCTGAGCCCCTTGAGCTGGGCGCGCGGCATCGT
>SLJA01000285.1 GCA_007135355.1 Wenzhouxiangella sp. | reverse complement strand
TGCTGCTGCTGGGTGGTGCGCAGCTGATCGGCGCGCTGTCCGGCGGCGATGACTGGATGCGGCCGCTGAATCACCTGCGCGGCGGTGCGGTGGGCGGCGTGGCGGTCGAGCAGGCCAGCTTTCGCCAGGTCGACCGCCTGGCCGACCTGGAAGCGGCGATTGCGGCCGCGCCGACCCCGGTTTTCTTGAGCTTTACCGCCGAGTGGTGTGTGGACTGTCGGCGCATGGAACGCCGCACCTTTCCTGATCCGCTAGTCCAGCAGCGCTTTGCCGGCATGACCCTGCTCAAGGTGGATGTTACCGACTACAACGACGACCACCGCGAGATCCTCGGCCATTTCGGCCTGATCGGCCCGCCGGCCTATCTGTTCTTCGACCAGGGGCGCGAGGTCTCCGGCCTGCGCGCCTACGGCTTCCTGCCGGCGGCCCGCCTGGCGGCCATGCTTGATGAGGTGCTTGGATCATGAACCGAACGCTTGGCCTGTATATCGCAGCGGCGCTGATCGGTCTGGCCCTGGGTGGCGCTTACGCCTGGTTCACGCGGCCGGCGCCGCCGCCGCCGGGTGAGGTGGGTGCCGGACTGGGTGACCCGCGCCCGGATTTCCGCCATGGCGGTCTGGGCGGAGAGTGGGTCACCGCCGCTGAATTTGACGGTCAGCTGTTGCTGGTTAATTTTTGGGCCACCTGGTGCGCCCCCTGCCGCCGAGAAATGCCGGTTTTGCAGGACTTGAGCGAGGCGCACGCCGGTGAGCTGGCGGTGGTTGGTCTGGCCATCGACGACCTGGAAGCGGTGCGCAACTTTGTTGGCGAACTCAAGATCAGTTATCCGATCGCGGTGGGCAATGCCGACGTCATGGCGACACAGCGCGCCTGGGGCAACTCGGCCGGTGCCTTGCCCTACACGGTGCTGGTGGATCGGGATGGCATCATTCGCTGGCAGCACCTGGGCGAGGTGACGCGCGAGGAGCTGGACGAAGTTCTGGCGGCATTTTTGTAGCTTCAAAGCTGCGCCCATGCACACCGCGATTTCTTAAAAATGCACGGAAAATGCTCCATACGGTGCCGAACGTGTGGACATTGCTGGCTACTTGCTGCAAACTCCTGCCTCTTGCGGACAACTGGAGGACGCCGTGGTCCATGTTTTGGTGCTGCACGGGCCCAACCTCAATTTGCTGGGCCGGCGTGAGCCGCACATTTACGGCACGCTGACGCTGGAGGCGATCGATGAACAGCTGCACGGCTTTGCCCAGCATTGCGGCATGCAGCTAAGTATTTTTCAGTCCAATGCCGAGCATGCATTGGTCGAGCGAATTCACGCTGCACTCGACGAAGGGGTGGACTGGATTGTGATCAACCCCGCCGGCCTCACTCACACCTCAGTGGTTTTGCGCGATGCGCTGGCTGCGGTCGCGTTACCGTTTATCGAAGTGCACTTGAGCAACCCCGAACGTCGCGAGCCATTCCGGCATCACTCCTACCTGGCTGATCTGGCCAGCGGCCGCATCGCCGGTTTCGGCGCGGAATCATATATGCTCGCCTTGCAGGCCGTGGTCAACCGGGCCGATGCGGTCGAGCCGAACGAAAAAAACTGATGGGCGAATCATGGATCTGAGAAAAATCAAAAAGCTGATCGAGTTGCTGGAAGAGTCACACCTCAGCGAAATAGAGATTCACGAGGGCGAGGAATCGGTTCGCCTGACCCGCCAGGTGGCGGTTCCGATGGCTCAGGCTCCGGTGGTGCCAATGCCGACCGCGGCGGCGCCGACTCCTGCCGCGCAGCCGGCGGGCCAGGCGGTTGTGCAGTCTGACGAGCCTGATTTGCCCGAGGGCGAGGTGGTCCGATCGCCGATGGTCGGTACTTACTATTCTTCCCCCAACCCGGAGACCGCCCCGTTCGTGAAGGTCGGCAGCAAGGTCAGCGCCGGCGATACCCTGTGCCTGGTCGAAGCCATGAAGATGTTCAACCAGATCGAAGCGGAGTTCGGCGGTGAAGTGATTGCCGTGCTGGTTGAAGATGGTCAGCCGGTGGAATACGACGAGCCGCTGTTTGTCATTCGCAAATCGTGAACAATCGAGCCTTATCCGTGCCCCCGTTCAAGAAGATTCTGATCGCCAATCGCGGCGAAATCGCCCTGCGCGTGCTGCGTGCCTGCCAGGCGATGAACATCCGCACCGTTGCCGTGCACTCAACGGTCGATCGCAACCTGAAGCATGTCGGTATGGCCGATGAGTCCGTCTGCATTGGTCCGCCGCCGGCTGCTGAGAGCTACATGAACGTGCCGGCCCTGATTGCCGCCATGGAGCTGACAGACGCCGAAGCAGTGCATCCGGGCTACGGTTTTCTGGCTGAAAATGCCGACTTTGCTGAACGGGTCGAAGAGTCCGGCTTCGTTTTTATCGGCCCGCGCGCCGAAACAATCCGCCTGATGGGCGACAAGGTTTCGGCCATCAACGCGATGCGTCAGTCCGGGGTGCCTTGCGTGCCGGGTTCCAACGGGCCGCTGGATGACGACGACACGCGCTCGGAGCGCTTGGCCGAAGAAATTGGCTACCCGGTGCTGATCAAGGCTGCCGCCGGCGGTGGCGGCCGTGGCATGCGCGTGGTCGAAAACCCGCAGGATCTGATCAAGTCCATCAACCTGACCCGCCAGGAAGCCAAAGCCGGCTTCGGCGACGCCACGGTATACATGGAAAAATACCTGACCAACCCCCGGCACATTGAGATTCAGGTTCTTGCTGACGCCCACGGCAACGTGGTTCATCTGGGCGAGCGTGATTGCTCCATGCAGCGACGGCACCAAAAGGTGATCGAGGAAGCACCAGCGCCCGGAATCACACCTGAGCAGCGCGCGCACATCGGCGGCATTTGTACCGAAGCCTGCCGACGAATCGGCTACCTCGGCGCCGGCACGTTTGAGTTTCTCTATGAGAGCGGTGAGTTTTACTTCATCGAAATGAACACCCGAATCCAGGTCGAGCATCCGGTTTCTGAATGCATAACCGGCATTGACCTGATCCGCGCGCAGATTCAGGTCGCTGCCGGAGAGCGCTTACCCTTCGCCCAGGAAGATATTCGTTTCAGCGGCCATGCCATCGAGTGCCGTATCAACGCGGAAGACCCCGATTCCTTCCTGCCCCGGCCCGGGATGGTCGAAACGTTCCACGCACCGGGTGGACCTGGGATCCGCGTCGATTCGCACATTTACGAGGGCTATCGCATTCCTCCAAATTATGACTCGATGATTGGCAAGCTGATCGCCTATGCAGAGTCGCGCGAGGCGGCGATGGCGCGGCTGCGCGGCGCCTTGGAGGAGATGGTTCTGCGCGGTGTGGTAACCAATATTCCGCTCCACCAGCGTCTGCTCGCCGACCCTGGGTTTCGTAGCGGTGGCAGCAATATTCACTATTTGGAACAACTGCTGAAAAAAAAGCCGTCGTGACTGGGTACACCACCCGCGACTGAACGAGAACGTCTCGGTTG
>SLJA01000070.1 GCA_007135355.1 Wenzhouxiangella sp. | reverse complement strand
GTCGCTGCAGTCTGATCTGCCCGATGGGCCTGGAAGTTGCCGAGCTGATCGAGATCGGCCGCCGCGGCATGTACGAGGCCGGGTTGGCGCCGAAGGAGCTGGCCGAACGTGCCGCCCTGCAAGCCGAGACCGGCGTGCCTGAAGCGGTTGAAAAGCCGTATGCCGAATTGCTCAAGGAAATCGGCGAGAAGCACGAGGTTGACATCCCGCTGGACAAGAGCAAGGCGGCGATCATGGTTTGCGCGCCGCGCAATGACCTGAATCGCAATCCCTCTGCGGTCGTAGCCATGGCCAAGATTCTCAACAAGCTGGGTGCCGATTACACCTTCCGCTCTGATGCCATCGTGGCCGAGAACTACGGCTACTACGCCGGCAGCAGCGGTTTGCAGAAAGCCATCGCCAAGCGTGTGGTCGATCAGGCCAAGAAGATCGGCGCCTCGATGGTGCTGGTGCCGGAATGCGGTCACGCATACTATTCCCTGCGCTGGCAGGCGGCCGAGCTGATGGGTGAAACCCTGCCGTTCAAGGTCCGGCACGTGACCGAATATCTGGCTGAACAGGTTGCTGCCGGCAAGCTCAAGCTGAATCGGGTCGACGGCACGCCGACGGCTTTCCACGATCCCTGCAAGCTGGTGCGCAAGGGTGGTGTCATGGATGCACCGCGTACCCTGATGGAGGCGCTGGGCGTCAACCTGAAGGAAATGTACAACCACCAGGGTTACAGCTTCTGCTGTGCCGGCGGCGGCGGCTTGAACGACATCGAGCGGACCCGTCCCCTGCGCCTGAAGGCCCAGGAGATCAAGCTGCGCGAAGTCGACGACACCGGTGCCAAGCGCTTCCTGACCAGCTGTTCGGACTGCCGCGTGGCGTTCGATGATGCCGGCGAACACTTTAATTGGGACAAGACGGCCGAGAGCCTGGTCGAACTTGTCGCCGACAACATCAAGGAGTAATTCATGTCCAACCAGACTGTTGTTGTCGATCCGGTCACCCGTATTGAGGGTCACCTGCGGATCGAGGCAGAAACACGCAACGGCAAGATCACGCGTGCTTTAAGTTCAGGCACTGCCGTGCGCGGCCTCGAGATCATCCTGAAAGACCGCGATCCGCGCGATGCCTGGGTCTTCACCCAGCGCATCTGCGGGGTCTGCACCCTGGTCCACGCCATCGCCGCGGTGCGTGCGGTGGAGGACGCGCTCAAGATCGAGATTCCGCCCAACGCGCAGCTGATCAGAAACCTGATGATCGGCGCTCAGTACGTGAGCGACCACGTCATTCACTTCTATCACCTGCATGCGCTGGACTGGGTCGACGTGGTTTCGGCGCTGGACGCCGATCCGGCCGCGACCTCGCAGCTGGCCCAGTCGATATCCGACTGGCCGTTGTCGTCGCCGGGCTATTTCCGTGACGTGCAAACCAAGGTCCGCAACTTCGTCGAATCCGGCCAGTTGGGTATTTTCACCAACGGCTACTGGGGTCACCCGGCCTACAAGCTGCCGCCGGAAGCCAACCTGATGGCCGTGGCGCACTACCTGGAAGCTTTGGCCTGGCAGCGCGAAGTGGCCAAGATCCACGCCATCTTCGGCGGCAAGAACCCGCACCCGAACTTCCTGGTGGGTGGTGCGCCGGTGGCGATCAGCGTGCACTCCAATGAGCCGGGCGCCGGTCAGACTTCGGTCAACACCGTCGGCCTGCAGAAAGTGGCCAACGTGATCCAGCAGATGAAAGACTTTGTCGACAAGGTCTATCTGCCGGACACCATCGCCATCGGCTCCTTTTACAAGGACTGGTTCAAGCCGGGCCACGGCGAGGGCGTCGGGAATTTCCTGAGCTATGGTGATTTCCCGACCAACGGCATGTTCGACCCCTCGAGCTTCATCATTCCGCGCGGCGCGATTCTGAATCGTGATTTGTCGCGCATCCACGAGGTCGATCTGCACGCCGAAGATCAGCTTCAGGAGTTCATTTCCCATTCCTGGTACGACTACGAGGCAGGCAAGGACGTTGGTTTGCACCCGTACATCGGTGAAACCGCGCTGAACTACGACGGACCGGCGCCGGGCTACGAAAACCTGCCCATGGATGGGACTTATACTTGGCTGAAAGCACCGCGCTGGAAAGGCAACGTGATGGAAGTCGGCCCGCTGGCCCGCGTCCTGATGCTGTACGTCAGCGGACACGAGCAGACGGTTGAACTGGCCAATTATGCGCTGGGTCAGCTGGACTTGCCGCTGGAAGCCATGTTCTCGACCATGGGTCGCCTGGCCGCGCGTACGCTGGAAACCAAGGTGATCTCCGACATGATGGACGGCTGGTTCCGTGAACTGAATGTCAACATCAATGCCGGTGATACCCGCACGCAGAATGCCGACAAGTGGAACCCGCGCACCTGGCCGCGTGAGGCCAAGGGCGTTGGCTTCATGGAAGCCCCGCGCGGTGCCCTGGGTCACTGGGTGGTCATCAATCGCCGCAAGATCAAGAACTGGCAGGCGATTGTGCCGACCACCTTCAACGCCGGCCCGCGTGGGCCGGATGGTGCACCGGGTCCGTACGAGGCGTCGCTGGAAGGGCATGATCTGCACGATCCAAAGCAGCCGCTGGAGATCCTGCGCACCATCCACAGCTTCGATCCCTGCCTGGCCTGTGCCGTGCATGTGGCCGACGAAGAGGGTAACGAGCTGATCAAGGTCAAGGTATCCTGAGGCCTTAAAGCTCTACCCGAAAAAAAGCCGGCGCCACGAGCGCCGGTTTTTTTTAAACATAAGCAGCGTCTAAATAACGTGAAAATTGATCGCTAAAGTGGAAGATCACTTGAATTTTTTTCCTTTTCCAGCGTATGATCGGCTCCTGAGGGAACTAATGAGGAGAACCACCGATGCCCGCCCACGTTGTAAAGTCCGTCGCTTCGGCGCTGCGCCCACTCGCCATCACTCTGGTCACTTGCGCGCTGTTGTTGTCAGGTATTGCGCTGGCCCAGTCGCGTGACGAGCCGCGCGGTCAGCCCCGCTCGGCGCCGGCCGATCGTTCCGCTGCGCTGCCCTCCAGCAGCAGGCTGCAGGATCCGGAAATGCTGCGCTTCATGCGCAACATGCCGGAAGAGTTCCGGGCGATCTATGATCCGGAAGGGCGCTTCGAATGGGCCGTCGCGGAGCAGGCCCGCCTCGAGCGGATCGGTGATCGTCAGCGACTGCCGGAGCGGATCCGTCCCTTCATTACCAATGTGACCTTCGATGGCTCGGTGCCGACCGTCTTTTTCGAGGTGGCCGACGAGTTCGGCAATGGTGTGGCTGACATCCAGTCCATGAATGTCGGCGTCTCGGTCGTCAAACTGCTCCCGGGCGCCAATGGCAAAACGCCATTCTGGGACGCCTACATCTTCGGTTCCGACCAGGGCGTGCCTCAGGCCGGGTCATCCAACCAGGGCTCGCTCGAGAACCTGGGTGGCGGCAACTACAGCTTCACCCTGGCCCAGGGGCTGGATGAGTTCGCCGGGGTGATGTTCGAGCCGCAGCTGACCCACCGTATCGGCATCGATCTGCGCAACGTGCGCATCCTGGACCAGACTCTCTCCAATCGGCTCTCGGGTGATTCCTGGTTTGATGTACAGCCGTCCACCGGCGCTACCGAAGGCATTCCCACCCGCCGCATCGCCGCGCAGGAAAACTGTGCGACCTGCCATGGCAATGAGATTCGCTTCCATGGTGGTCCGCGTCAGACCATGGAGTACTGCGTGACCTGCCATATCGACAGCGATCGCGATGCCGGTACCGGCAACAGCATCGGCATGACGGTGATGATGCACAAGATCCACATGGGGCCCAACCTGCTGGAGCCCTACAGCATTGAGAGCAACCGCACCGGTCGTTTCAGTGATTATTCCAACGTCACCTATCCGCAGGATGTGCGCAACTGCACCACCTGTCATGACCCGGCCAACCCGGAAACACCCGAGGCGGCCTGGATCGACAATCGGGGCACCGCCGAGCAGTGCGCCTCTTGCCACGACAACCTGACTTTCAATGACTGGGGCCTGACCAATCTCAACCGTAACCACGCCGCCGGCGCCCAGCCCAACGAAACTTGTGCCGCCTGTCACTCCAAGTCCGGCCTGATGGAATCGGTCCTGGAAGCGCATACCATTCAGTCCCAGGCCACCGCGCGTGAGTTCCAGTACAACATTATTGAGGTCATGAACACAGCTCCTGGCGATTCGCCGGTCGTGGTTTTCTCGATCACTGACCCGACCAACGATAATGAACCGTATGACATGACCGTGCATCCGGCCTTCTCCGGCTCTACCACCGGTCTGCGCATCTCCTTTGTCTGGCCCAACACCGATTTCACCAATGTCGCCAACGACGACGGCACCGACATCACGGGTCGTCCAGTGGCGCAGCCGCGCGGTATCGTGGTGGCCAGCGCCAACAACAGCGATCTGCCCACAGGGGTGTTTGACAACGGCAATGGTACCTATACGCTGGATACAGCCCTGCTGGATCCGCCGGTGATCATCCCCAACACCACACCAGCGATTGGTTCGGCTTCCGTGATGATGGAAGGTCGCCTGTCGGGCGATTTCAGTGGACAGGTCGGCGTCTTCTCGGATCAGCAGCCGGTGACCAGCGCCCTGTATGCTTTTGCCGTGACTGATGCCGAGCCGGTTCCGCGTCGCATGGTGGTCAGCCTGCAGAAGTGCCAGGATTGCCACAATGTCAATGACGGCCTGAATTTCCACGGCAACAACCGTTCGGACAACAACGAAGCCTGCGCTACTTGCCACAATCCCAATTCCACCGACCTGTTCCGGCGCCCGGTCGATCCGGATGGCGTGGCCGATGGCGTCAACGAAGCCGCTCTGGACGGACTGGAAGAAGCCTCGGTGAGCTGGGCCTACATGATTCATGCCATCCATAGCCCAAGTGCTCGTGAGAACGAGTATGTGGCCTACGGGTTTGGCGGCACCGCGTATGCCTATGGCGATGTGACCTACACCCGCCGCGAAGGCGACTGCACGGCCTGCCACCTGGAGGGCACCTATGCCCTGCCGTTGGAAAATGTGTTGGGTACGACGGTCAACAGTGGTGCAACCGTTATCGGTGCGGGCTTTGCGGGCGCCAACGCCTACGCGCCTGACGAAGCCACCGCGCGCGACTGGACGGTCGACAACAAGATCAGCCCGGAAGCCGCTGCCTGCGTGGCCTGTCATGACTCGGCGGTTGCCATCGAGCATATGTCGGTGCGTGGGGAGAGCTTCATCTCCTTCGGCAACTCCTTCCTGGACAACCCGGATCCGTTCGGCGATCCGGATACCCAGGCGCGCATCAACAGCGCGGCTCCGGAAAACTGCGCGTTCTGCCACGGCCCCGGGACGTTTGTTGATGTCGCGGTCGCGCACGGGTTGAATCGGTAGCCAAAGCCTGTGGCCGGGGCGGCGCCTGCCGCCCCGGTGCCGATGGGACGATTTCTGATTCGGGCCTGTCCGCTGACTCAGCCGACAGGCCCTTTTTTCTTGCACAACGATTAACCACCAGGGCAGGAGGCGGTTTTGTCAAGACTGAGGCATAGGACGACGGCATGGGTGCGCCGGCATCTGGTTTTTGTTCTGATCGTGTCGAGTTCGTTTCTGATGCTGGGCCCGCTATCCGCCGAGACGCGCTGGAACGACATGCCCGGCTACTCCCAGTTCGGCGCCGAGCAATGCCTGTGGTGTCACTCGGGCGCTGACGAAGCTCATCTGATGGACCTGTTTCAGGGCCCGCATGCGGTGCGTGCCGATGCGCGCTCGCCGTTCGGTCCGCGGCAACTGCAGTGCGAGGCCTGCCACGGCCCGGGCGGCGACCATGCCGGTCCGATTACGGCCGGCCGTGAGCGGCCACCCATGCCGGCTTTCGGTGAGAACGCGTACTGGTCGCTGGACCGCCAGAACGAGATGTGCACCGCCTGTCACCTCGAACAGGGCCATCGATTCTGGGACGGCAGTGAACACCAGCGCCATGAGGTCGGTTGCGCCGACTGCCATGAATCGCATGCCCGCCGCGATCCGATGAGCCTGGCCGGCACGCAGAACGCCGTGTGCATGGATTGCCACATCACTCAGAAAGTGGCGGCCGAACGGGCCTTTGCCCACCCGCTGCGCCACGGAGAGATGGCCTGCGCCGACTGCCACGCCCCGCATGGTTCCCCGAACGAGGCCATGCTGGTTCAGCTCAATATCAACCAGAACTGCTACACCTGCCATGCCGACAAGCGTGGGCCATTCCTGTGGGAACACGCGCCGGTGGCCGAGGATTGCACCCATTGCCATGTTCCTCATGGCTCCAACCATCCCGCCATGCTGACCCGACGCGCCCCGCTGTTGTGTCAGAGCTGTCACGGGCGGGAGAACCATGTTGGTGTGGCCCAGACCGGTGACGCGTTGCCGGGGAGTAACCCGTCCAATCTGCTGCTGCTCGACAGCTGCCTGAATTGCCATACCCGGGTGCATGGCTCCAACCATCCCGCGGGGCGTGCCCCGCAGGCGCGTTAGGCCGGGCGAGGTGATCGTGATGAACCACAAGACGGATTTATTCAAAGGTTTGGCGGCGGCCGGTATCCTCGGTAGCGTGGCGGCTACGGCTTGGGCCACTCCGGGCGAGCGGCCGGATACTTCGGCCTGGGTTTGTGAGCGCTGCCCCTTTGCCGATGGACTGGCCGGCGAGGTGGCGGCCGGTCCGGGGTATGTCTCCGACGACCACGCCGACTTTGGCAATTTTGGTGGGCTGGAAGAGCAGGGCGTGTTTCTCGCCCTGGATGGGGATCTGTGGTACCGCCAAGCCGATGGGCGCTATGTCCTGGTCTACGGCGAGCGGCTCGGTCTGGACAGCCGCCTGCTGTCGGCCGAGGGCGGCCAGCAGGGGCGCTACCGGCTGGCTTTGGAATGGAAGGAAATTCCCTGGGTTGGATTCCAGGAGGGGCAAAGCGTCTTTTTGGGCGCGGGCACGACCAACCAGACTTTGCCCCCTGGATGGATCAGCCCGGGCAATACCGCCGACATGGCCTTGCTGCGACCCAACCTGCGCAGTATCGATCTGGGGCACCAGCGAGAAATCCTGAGCCTTGGAGCAGCCGTCGCCACGCCCTCGCCGTGGCGCTACCGAGTGGATGTCGAGCACACCCGACGCAAGGGCAACTTCAGCCTCGGTGCCAGCTTTCTGTTCACCGGGACCGAGCTGGTGTTTCCGCTGGATGAAGAAACCACGCTGATCGAGGCCGCGGTCGGCTATGTGCGCGACCGCTGGCAGCTGGAGGCCGCCTACCAGGTGTCGCTGTTTGACAACAGCGTCACTTCAGTGCGCTGGGACAACCCGTTTCCGGCCGTGCGCGGAGGCGACCGTGGCGAAATCGGCGGCGCGCCCGACAACGCCTTCCACCAGTTCGTGATGACCGGGTTCTGGCGCCCGGGCCGGTCCTTCAACATGGCGGGCCAGGTTGCTGTCGGCCGTGCCACCCAGGATGAAGTCTTCCTGGCCCCGACCCTCAATTCGAACCTGCGGGTGCCGCCACTGCCGGCGGCCAGTCTGGACGGTCAGGTCAACACGCGCATCGCCAATCTGCGCATGAACGGCCACTTTACCGATCGTCTGCGCGGTCGGCTGGTGCTGCGCTATGACGAGCGTGACAACGCCACCGATCAGTATCTGTTCCCCAACGTGGTCACCGATACCTTCGTCGTCGGGGCCTTCTTCAACAAGCCCTACAGCTACAAGCGCCGCAGCGCCGAGGCCGGTCTCGATTATCGCTTCTCGCGTGAATTGAGCCTGTCGGCCAGCGCGCGCCGCCAGGTTACCGACCGTGACTTCCTGGAGCTGAGCGAGGCGACCACGGACGTGGTCAGCCTGGGTCTTCGCGGCAACCCCGATGAACGCCTGACGCTGCGGGCCCTGGCCAGTCGCGAGCGGCGCACCAATGATCTTGATCCGGCGCTGATCGATCCTTTGGACAGCCCGGGCCTGCGACGCTTCAATTTTGCCGAACGCGACCGTGACCTGGTCCGTTTGGCCGCCGATTACGCGTTCAGTCCGCGTTACTCGGCCGGCGTTTTTGTCGAGTTTGCCGACGAAAACTATACCGATACCCTGATCGGGCTGAGCTCGGCCAATGACCGCATCGTCGGTGTAGACCTGTCGGCGACTTTTGGCCGCCAGATCAGTGCCTCTGCCTTTGTTGCTCACGAACGCTTGCAGGCGGAAATCCTCGGTGCCGACAATGTCATCGGTGAACCGTGGCGGGCGCTGACCGATGACGAGTTTCTGACGACCGGGCTCCGTGTCGAGTTCCTCCAGTTGCCCGGCCACTGGCGCAGCGGGACGCTACGCTTTACCTATGCCCAGGCCGACGGCGAAATCGAGATCGAAAGGCGCGGTGATGTGCCGCCATTCCCGGATCTCAAGACGCGACGGTTTCTTTTTGAGGCCGATATCGAGCGCGAACTCAGCGACCGCTTCAGCCTGGCGCTGGGCTACATCGCCGCCCGCGCCCGCGCCGATGACTTCTTCCGCGACGGGGTTGAGGTGGACACCATGCCCAACTATATCGCCCTGGGCACGCGCTCCCCTGACCGAACGGTGCACGTGATCCGGATGATGTTGCGTTACCGCTTTGACTGACGGGGCATCCGCATCGCTGTTGCCTTCGCGGCGACCGCTTTTCGGATACTATCGGCGGCTATGAGCGTCGCCGCCACCGTAGCGCAATCAGCGCGTCCCAATTTCTTGATTCTGGCACCGGTCTGCGTGTTCCCCGGCCTGGCGGCCGCGCACGCCGCGGGGCATACGCCGGACCTGGCCACCATCGTGCTGATCGTGTTGGCCGCGGTGCTGGCCCATGCCGCCGTCAATCTGCTCAATGAATGGGACGACTTTCGTTCAGGGCTTGATCTGGCGACCCAGCGCACGCCGTTCAGCGGCGGCAGTGGCGCCTTGCCGGCGCTGCCGAATGCGGCACCGGCGGTGCTGGCTGCCGGGCTGGCGACCATGGCCACCAGCGCGCTGATCGGCCTCTATCTGCTGACCCAATCCGGCATGGGTTTATTGTTGCCCGGTTTGCTTGGGATCTTTCTGGTTGTGGCCTACACTGCCTGGATCACCCGCCGGCCCTTGTTTTGCCTGCTCGCCCCGGGCCTGGGTTTTGGTCCCATCATGGTCGCCGGCAGCTACTACGCGGTGACCGGCGCATACAGTCTGGGCGTGGTCTGGGCTTCCCTGACCCCGCTGTTCCTGGTCAGCGGCCTGCTGCTGATCAACCAGCTACCCGATCTCGAGCCCGACCGTGACCATGGTCGGCTGCATCTGCCCATCCTGATGGGTCGACAGGCCGCGGCCCGCCTGTTCGTCGTGGTTTTGGCGCTGGCCTATCTGATGCCGGTGATCGGCGTGCTGGCCGGCGTGTTGCCGCTGATGACGCTGCTGGTGCTGATCCCTGCGCCGGCAGCCATCGTCCTGGGCCGGATGGTCCTGATTCACGCCGATAATACGCCGGAGCTGACTCAATGGCTGGGCGTGAATGTGGCCACGCTGATGGTCACCATCGTCATGCTGGGGCTGGGTTTCCTCATCTAGCATCATTTAGCATCAGCTGGCATCCAACTGCTTGGCCAGCTGGCCCAGGCCGGCCATCGAGTGCACATCGCCCTCCTGTTCAGCCAGTCGCAGGACTGGTTGTGGGCAATGGGCGGCGAGCCGATCGATCGACTCGGTCTGCTCTCGGGCCAGATGCTCCAGTTCCAGCGCCCAGAAGGCCATGCGCCTGGCCAGTTGCTGCGAGTGCACGGCAGCCTGGCGTTGAGGCCTTTGCGCCAGGGTCGGTGGCAGCCAGCGGTTGACGATCAGTGCACTGACCTTGATCTCCATCTCGCACAGTTTTTGTCGAAATCGATCGGCATCGACCAGCTGGTGCGGATACGGACCGGTCACGATCACAAACGAGGTTTCCGCCCGGCGCAGCAGGGCCTGGGCCTGGCGGGCCTGGCGGCTGAAGGGCTCCAGAATGGATTCGGCAACCTCGAAGAACTCGCCGATGTCGCGGATCACATGGGCGCCGGTGAGTCGTTCAAGCGTCTTGAACAAGACATCGGTCATGCGGAAAAAACCGCGCCCGGCGGTGCCGCCAAACTGGATGAAAATCCGCATCAGGCTGGAGTCGAAAAAGGCCTGCAGCCGTTCCGGCGCGGTCAGAAAATCCAAGGCCTGAGTGGTCGGTGGCGTATCGAGGATGATGCGCTCGTAGGCGCCGGATTCGGCGATCTCCTGCAGCCGCTGCATGGCCGCAAATTCCTGGCTGCCGGACAGGCGGGTGGAGATGTTGCGGTACAGGCGGTTGGCGAGGATGGCTTCCCGGCGCTCGGGGCTGGACGCGTAGCGCTCGACCGCCTGATCGAGCGTGCTTTTGACGTCCAGCATCATGGCGTGCAGCTCACCGGGGCCCTGAATGCCGAGCGTCTCTAGCTGTGGTGTGACCTCGACGGCTTCCGGGCCGATGCCGTCAAGGCCCAGCGCGGCGGCCAGGCGGCGGGCCGGATCGATGGTCAGGACCAGGGTGCGGAAGCCGGCTCGTGCCGAGGCGATGCCAAGGGCTGCGCTGACGCTGGTTTTGCCGACTCCGCCGCTGCCGCCGATAATCAGGATGCGATGGCGCTGGATGATATCTGCCATCATGCCGCGCTGAACTCCTCGACCAGGGCGGCGAGCACTTCGGCTTCACTGGCTGCCGGAATCCACGGCGCGCGGGCCAGCGGCACAGACAAGGGGGCCAGCGCTTCCAGCCATTGCTGCTGGGCACGCCGGCGCGACTCCAGCCATTGCAGGCGCGCGCGCAACCAGTCCGGGTTTGCCCCGGTGCCGGCCAGCGCCTCGTCGATCAGGCCTGCGTCTTCAGCACCGGCCAGCCAGGACTGGAATCGCTCATCCTGATCGCGGCCGATGTCCGGAAAGACGCTGTTGCAAACGACCGCGGCAAAGCGGTAAGGCGTCTCGGCGTGAACCTGTTCGACCAACTCCCGGGTTTCATCGACCGGTAGCTCCTCCAGCGTGGTGACCGCAATCAGGCTGGTCAGCGTTTGGTCACTCAGGATTTCATCGATTTCGCGCGAGCGGTCGGCCACATTGCCGCTGTTGACCATGTCCAGCGCGGCCTGTGGAAAGCGCAGCATGGCCAGTGCATGGCCGGTGGCCGGCGCATCCAGAATGATGCGATCCCAGTAAGGCTTGCGCCCGCGCTTGCGGCCCAGCTCGTACCAGAGCTTGCCCAGCGGAATCAGCGAGTCCAGGCCAGGCAGGGCGCCGGTCAGAACCTGGAACAGGGTATTGCGGGCAATCAGGCGGGTGATGAATGGAACCTTGAAGGCGACTGCCAGATACTCCTCGATGGCCGGCTGCACGCGCAGATTCATGGCCCACAGGTGATCGCGCACCGGCACCAGCTGGTAGCGCGGACTGAAATCGGCGAACAAATGACCGCCGCGCGGCGCTTCCGACATCTCCACCCATAGCGTACGCTCACCGCGCTGAGCCGCCCGTACGGCAAGCATCGCGCTGATCAGCGTTTTGCCCACCCCACCCTTGCCGGTGATGAACAGGAAACGGCGGTCGAAAGCCGGGCCTAGCCTGGTTTCAAGCAACTGCTGAGTCACGCGGATGGCGTCTGGAACAGTTCATGGCTGTTGACGAACGGTATCAATCAGGCTCACAACGTACAATATTTCGGTGAGCGAAAGGAACTCCAAGCTATCCAGACGCGAATTGTTCGGCCGCCTGGCTGGTCGTTCGCGCAGCGAGACCCGTGCCCGGCAGGCACCTGACGAGCATCCGGCGACCCTGCGCGCCGATGAGTTGCTGCGCGGCGGGGATTACGAAAAGGCCGCCGAGCTTTACGCGCGACTGCTGATGCGTGAGCCGGAGTTCCCGCAAGGCTACCGGCGTCTGGGTTGGTGTTATCTGAAGCTGGGCCAGACCTCGGAGGCGCGCCGCGTGCTCGAGGATCTGCTGCAGCGTGAGGGCGACGATGCCACTGCGCTGCTCTACATTGGCCTGAGCCACGCCATGGACGGCGCCGCCGACAAGGCAGTCACGGTGTGGCGCGATGTGCATGACTACAACCGCATCGTGGTCCAGCGCGAGGTGAACTTCATTCTGTTCCAGGCCGACAGCGGCCAGACGCCCGGCGCCGAGGATCTGGTCGAGCGCGTTGAAAAGGTGATCGCCGAGCAAAACCACATGCCCGGCAGCCAGGGCGCATACTTCTGAACACGTTTTGCATGGTCGACTCGCTTCGTGTCAGTTCGGCGCCATGAGTTCGGCCCTCAGGAGTCCGAGCTCCAGGATCCCGATGCGGGAATTCCTCCAGGTCTGGTGGCAGGTGGCCATCCTGAGTTTCGGCGGTCCGGCCGCGCAGATCGGAGTGATGCAACGTCTGGTGGTCGACGACAAGGGCTGGCTGCCGCAGGATCAGTTCAACCATGCCCTGAACTTCTGCATGCTGCTGCCCGGGCCGGAAGCCCAGCAACTGGCCACCTATATCGGCTGGCGCCTGAAGGGGGTGACCGGCGGCGTGCTGGCCGGCGTGCTGTTCGTGCTGCCGGGGGCGTTGATCATGCTGGCCTTGAGCGTGCTCTATGTAACCGTGGGGCAGACCAGCCTGGTCGAGGGCCTGCTGTTCGGCCTCAAATGCGCGGTACTGGCCATTGTCGCCCAGGCGCTGGCGCGCATGAGCGGCAAGGTGATGATCGGCCGCGCGGCCTTGGCGATTGCAGGTGCGGCTTTTGTCGCCATGTTTCTGTTCGGCCTGCCGTTTCCGCTGATCATTCTGATGGCCGCGCTGGCCGGTTGGCTGATCTACGGCCGGGCCCCGGGACAAACACCATCGGCGCCGGCCGTCAGCGCGGTGCCGATCAAGGTGTCGCTGGCAGTATTGCTGCTGTGGCTGGGGCCGTTGCTGCTCTTGCTGATGCTGCTGGGCCGCGATTCGGTGTGGACGCAGATCGCAGGCTTTTTCAGCATGGTCTCGGTACTGAGCTTCGGCGGCGCCTACGCGGTGCTGGCCTGGGTGGCGCAGTTTGCCGCCGAGACGCAGGGCTGGATCCGGGCCGAAGAAATGCTCGACGGCCTGGGTCTGGCCGAAACCACGCCGGGCCCATTGATCCTGGTGACCCAGTTTGTCGGCTTTCTGGCGGCCTGGCGCCACGCCTCCGGCCTGGACCCGCTGCTGGCCGGCAGTCTGGGTGGTCTGTTGACAACCTGGGTGATGTTTGCACCCTCGTTTTTGTGGATCTTTTTGCTCGCGCCCTGGGTGGAGCGCCTGCGCAGCAACATCCGGGTTGCGGCCGCCTTGCGCGGGATCACCGCCGCGGTGGTTGGTGTGATCGCCTTTCTGGCCACCTGGTTTGCCCTGCGTCTGCTGTTTGTCGAACTGCGCGAGGTCGAGCGCTTTGGCCTGAGCATCGAGCTGCCACGACTGTCCAGCGTTGACCCGGCGGCGGTCGGCTTGAGCCTGGCGGCGGCAGCGCTGCTGTTTGTGCTGCGCCTGGGATTGTTCAGCGTGGTTGCGCTGTCGGCGCTGGGCGGCTGGTTGCTGAGTCTCTGGCCGGGGATGGCCGCCTGAATGTGAAAAGCCGGCCTGCAGGCCGGCTCTGATTGAATCTGCCGCGCAGGTGCCTAGCCTGAATTGCCGGCCGCCTGCGCCGCTCTTTCGTAGTCACGCCGGCTCTTGCCGTGCGAGACCCCGTCATGACAGTCGATGCAGGTCTGGCCTTGTTCCTCGGCGCGCTGGTGCACCATCCAGGCTGGTCGACTTTGCGCTTCCTCGGACATGGCTTCCCACAGGTGGCAGCTGCGACATTCGCGTGAATCGTTGGCGCGCATCTGGTCCCAGACCCGGTGCGCCATGACCGGTCGATAAGCATCGTACTTTTCCCGGGTGCTGATCTTGCCCATGAAGTGCGCGGGCAACTCAACCAGGCCGGCGTTGATCTTGACCGCCATCTTGGGGAAGTACTCCTTGGGTACATGGCAGTCGGCGCATTCGGCCCTGACCCCGCTGGCATTGGTCCAGTGCGAGCTCTCGGCGACGGCGGGCAGGACGAACGCCTCCATCTCGTGACAGCTGATGCAGAACGCGGTGGACGAGGTGGCGTCGATGATGGTCATCTTGGTGGTCCAGCCGGCGATGCCGACCACCACGCCGATGATGACCAGCACGCCGGCACCCATCCGGGTCGCGGGCTGGGTGATGAGATTCCAGATCCAGCGAAACAGCCGGACAACGATGTTTGTGCGCTTCTCCGATGCGGCCATGACTCACTCCCTCCATGAACTGTGCAGCAGCATACGGCAGAGAATGGCCTGTTGATTTGATGCTTGTCAAATGCGTTTTTCCGCATATTGCGGGCTACCGGTGCGGCGGCCCGCTGCTTTTCGGACGGGCCCGGGCTGAGCGCCGGGCCTCTGTGCGCTCGTTGGGGTCGTGTTTGCGGCTCAGGCGTCCTTGAGTACCTTGCGCGCCCACTGCCAGGCCGCGACCGTTTTGGGAAAACCGACCGAGTTCATGCCCAGCACCAGCGCGTGCTCGATTTCCGCGCTGCTCAGACCGGCTTCCAGGCCGCGCCGGACCTGGCTTTTCAGTGCCGATTCCAGCCCGGCGCCGACGCAGATACCAATCTTGACCAGCGCCCGGGTCCTGGCGTCCAGTGGGCCGGCCGCGTCCAGTGCGGCACCGGTCTGCTGGTGGGCCTCGCTCAAGCCCGGAAAGCGGTCGCTGAAGGCTTCGAAGGTTTGCGGGATCTTGCTCTGACTCATCTTGACTCTCCTTGGTGATCGGGTATGGCGATGATTTCCGCTGCCTGGGTGGTCGGCTTTGTCGACGAGTCCGCCGACTTACCGGCAGCGGTGGGATGCAGGGTGGTGTCCGGGGTCGGGGTTTGTTGCCGGCCGCGGCGGGTGACCAGGTTGTCCAGCCCATCGTCGGGCAGCGAGGCCGCTATCGGCAGACCAAGACGCTCGGCCAGGCCGGTCAGGGATCGGCGGGCTGCGCTTTCCGTGGCCTGGCGCAGGACCCGCCGAAGCGCGGGGTTCAGCATCAGTGCCAGCGGTAGCGGACCCAGGTCGAACAGGGCGCCGCGACCGTCGGCCTCGGCAATATCAGCCAGGCGCTGCAGCGCGCGCGGATTGAGCGCGGGCATGTCGGCCGGAACCGCCAGCAGGCAGCTGCCATCCCGGTCCGGGCAGGCTGTCACTGCCGCCAGGATGCCGCCCAGCGGCCCCAGCCCGGCGTCTTCGCTGCCGTCGGTCGGCAGCAGGCGAAAGCCGGCCCGCTCGACCCGCGCGCGCGTCTGCGCCAGCATCGCGGCATCCGGCGCCGGCGTGCCGCCGCACAGGATCACCGCCAGGCGTTCAGGCCGGATTGCGCAGGGCATGACCCTTGATCCATTCGCTGTCGCCGTCGACGTAGTGCTCCTGCTTCCAGATCGGCGCGCGCACCTTCATCTGTTCGATCAGATAGCGGCAGGCTTCGAAACTGTGCGCCCGGTGCGGCGAGCTGACGGCCGTGATGACGCTGGCCTCGCCAACCTCCAGCCGGCCCAGACGGTGGACCAGGTAGACATGGATGTGATCGCCCCACCGGCCTTGAGCTTCGCGGCAGATCTCGGCAAAGATGTTCTTGCACAGCACCGGGTGCAGGTCGTAGCTGACCGCGGTGACCGCGCGACCTTCGTTGAGGTTGCGTACGCGCCCGATAAACAGGTCGGCGGCGCCATGGCTGTCCGCGCAACAGTGGCTTAGCGCGGCCAATGGGTCGAGAACGGCTTCGGTGATGTCAACGTGAATCATGGGTCTTGTGCAAAGCCTGTTTTCAGCCGCCGCACACCGGCGGCAGGATGGAAATTTCGCGTTCCGGCACCGGCTGGTCGTCGTCGAGTATCTCGGTGTCGGTGGCAAAGGCCGAAGCCTTGAGCAGCGCGCGGGCGCTGTCGCTGTCCAGTGCCTTGCTCATGGCCTGGCGCAGTTCGGAAACGCGCGCATCGGTGTCTATTTCTACCGTAAGGGTAGCGTCCGAGCGTCCTTGCCGGAAGGCGCCGAACAGGCGTATGGGAATCTGTCGAGTCATGGTGATGGTTTCTCCTGATGCGTGGCTCATGGCGGTGCCTCGAACCCGGCGGGTAACTCGGGCAGACCCTCGGGGTGCAAGTACAGTCCCGATTTGCCGCCTTCCTTCAGCAGCAGCCGCACGCCACAGATGGCCAGATCGGCCTGAACCTGCTTGGCCAGGTCCCAGATGGTCAGCAGCGCGGCGTTGACGCCGGCCAGTGCTTCCATCTCGACGCCGGTCCGGGCCGAGGTCGAGGCCTGGCAGAAGACCTGGATGCCGGGTAGCAGCTCGTCGGCGCGGAACGCCACGGCCACGTGATCCAGACCCAGCGGGTGACACAGCGGGATCAGATCGGCCGTGCGCTTGGCCGCCAGCACGCCGGCCACTTCGGCCAGGCGCAGCGGGTCACCCTTGGGCAGCGTGCCGTCGCGCACCATGACAAAGGTGTCCGGGTTCATGCGGATATGCCCGGTCGCTACGGCGCGCCGACGAGTGACGGCCTTGGCGCCGACGTCAACCATGCGGTAATGGCGGCGATCGCTCATGGGTTGGGTCAACCTCCAGTGCTGGCTAAATGGGGGGTGTCGCCAAAGTCGCCGCGATGCAGTCGGTGCGCCGAGCCTTTGTCGAACAAAGACAACATGATATGCGCTTTTAGTTCCTCTAGCTGATCGTCGCGCGCCAGTAGCGGTCGCAGATTGGCGTTGCCGGTGCCGAACAGACACAGGCGCAAGCCCCCGCGCGCGGTCACCCGCAGGCGGTTGCAACTGTCACAGAAACCGGGCGAGTAGGGCGCGATGATGCCGATGCGGCCGGCATATTCGGGATGGGCATACTCGACCGCCGGTCCATCGGTGGCAGCCCGCGCCTGGGCCTGCCAGCCGGCCTGCAGCAGGGCCTCCCGAACCAGGCTGCCGCCCACGTGGCGTTGCTCGAAGTAGGCCTGGTTGTCGCCGGTGCGCATCAGTTCGATGAAGCGCACGCTGATCGGACGCTCGCGGACGAACTCGAAAAACGGTTCAAGCGCGCCGTCGTTCAGACCGCGCAACAACACGGTGTTGACCTTGACGCGGTCAAAGCCGACTTCCAGCGCGCGCTCGATGCCGGCCATGACCTTGTCGAAGCGGCGATCGCCGGTGATACGCCGGAACTGTTCGGCTTCCAGTCCGTCCAGGCTGATGTTGATGGCGTCCATGCCGGCGGCCTTGAGTGCGTCGGCATCTCTGGCCAGGCGGTAGGCGTTGGTGGTCATGGCCAGCCGCTCGATGCTCGGAACGCCGCGCACCGTGCGCACGATGTCGAGAAAATCGCGCCGCAGGCTGGGTTCGCCGCCGGTCAGGCGCAGCTTGCGGGTGCCAAGCTGGGCGAACGCGGTGACCAGGCGGCGAATCTCGTCCAGCTCCAGAAAACCACGCGTTCGCCCGCGATAGCCCTGGGGCAGACAATATTCACAGCGGAAGTTGCAGACTTCGGTAACCGACAGTCTGAGGTAGGAAAAGCGCCGGTTGAACCGGTCGCGCAGGCTGTGCATTTCGAGCTCCTTTTCGGGTCCTTGTTAAAGGGTTCGGAAGGCAGCGCCGTTTCCGGTTGCTGCCCCGGCTGGATACCGTTCCCCGCGGAATCGGTCCAGCGGCGCATCGGCCATACCGTCGGCTGCGACAGCGGATGGCTTAGGCGGATGCGCTCGGAGTGAGTTGTTTCCAGAATGATGATACGTTTCTGCGCCAGCCGGCAATTGATACAGGTCAAGTACCCGGTGAGAAATAATGACGCAAACTACAGGCATGTTTACCTGCGGTGATGTTCGAACTTGAGCTTGATTGACATGAGTGGCCCTGTTTCCCAGTCAGAGCCAGCGGTGCGCGCATGAGCGCCGTGACTGGAGCGCGCCCGTCGCCCATAGTGATCGGATGGCGGGCGATCCGGCCGCATACGCTGCCGCTGTCTGTTTGCCCTGTTCTGGCCGGGTCTCTGGTTGGTTGGGTCGAAGCTGGCGTGGTGCGACCCGACATCACCCTGGCTGCCGCCATCTCGGCCGCCTGTATGCAAATTGGCGCTAATCTGCAAAACGATGCCGCCGATACCCTAAACGGCACCGACGGACCGGCGCGACCCGGGCCGGCGCGCGTCACCCAAATGGGCTGGGTGTCGGCTAGGGCCATGCAGCGCTGCGCCTGGCTGTCTTTTGCCCTGGCGGTGCTGGCCGGTGTCTACCTTGTGGCGATCGGCGGCTGGCCACTGGTCGTTTTGGGTTTGCTGGCGGTTGTGGCCGCCTGGGCTTATTCCGGCGGGCCGCGACCGATTTCGCGTGGGCCGTTCGGGGAGCTTGTCGTTCTGGTCTTTTTCGGTCTGGTCGCCGTGGGCGGCGTGGCCTGGCTGTACTCCGGCACCTTGCCATCTTCGGCCGTGCTCGTTGGGCTGGTGATCGGCCTGCCGGCGGCAGCGGTTTTGACTATCAACAACTTACGCGATCATGCCAGCGACTGCGGCGCCGGCCGTCGCACCCTGGCCATCTTGCTGGGGCCGGACCGGGCCGCGGGCGGTATCCGGTTGCTGCTGTTGGCGATTGGCCCGGTGCTGCTGTTGCTGGCCTTGCAGGGCCGTCCCTGGGTCGGCGCGCTACTGGGGCTACTTGTTTTGACAGTCGCGGTGCCGCTGTCTCGGCGAGTGTCCGGCGCGCGTCATGCTGCTGACTACAATCGAAGCCTGAAACACACCACCGCCTTGCAGTTGATGCTGACCATTTTGATGATTGTCGGGGTCGTTGCCGTGCGGCTTTACGCAAACCATTAAACGAGGAAACCAGATGAGTGACCTGCTATTACCCCTGGGCCTGGCCTTCATCATGTTCGCCGTGGGCTTGGGGCTGCGCGTGGATGATTTCGTGGCCGTTTTTCGGCGTCCCCGCTCGCTGGTCGCCGCGCTGGGCAACCAGATCCTGCTGTTGCCGCTGATCGGCGCGATGCTGGTTTTCATTTACGCCGGCCGGCCGGAATTTGCTTTTGGCATCATGATTCTGGCGGCCTGCCCAGGTGGGCCGACCTCGAACCTGCTCACCGTGCTGGCCGGTGGCAACGCCGCGCTGTCGGTGTCGGCAACGGCGCTGGCCAGCCTGGCCGGGATGCTGACCATTCCGCTGATCCTGTGGCTGGCTCAGGCCGCCCTGCTGGGTGATAGTGCTCTGGTCACGGTGCCGCCGACTCAGATCCTGCTGAGCGTCTTCTTCGTCACCGGTCTGCCGCTGATCGCCGGAATGCTGCTGAACGGCCTCAAGCCTCACTGGTCGGCGCGCATTCGTATCGCGGCGCGCCGTCTGGCCACGGTCGCGTTTGCTTTCATCGTGGTCTGGGCTTTCATCAACCAGGGATCGACCATGATGCGCCATCTGGTCGATCTTGGCCCCTTCATTCTGGCCTTGAACGTGGGAACGATGGTGCTGGGCATGCTGACGGCGCGCGCCATGAAGCTGGATTACGCGGATGCCGTGGCGGTGACCCTGGAAGGCGGGCTGCAGAACGCGGCGCTGGCGATCTTCATCGCGGTGACCTTGTTTGCGACCCCGGCCATGCTGGTGCCGGCCATCATGTACGCCTTGATGATGAATATCACCGCGGTGGCTTTCATACTGTGGGCGCGGCAACGCAAGGCAGCGCTGGCGGCTGCCGGTTGACCGGGTTCAGCGGTAGCACCCGCCGGAAGGGCAAAAAAACCGCCGCCCAACGCTAAGTTCGGCGGCGGTTGCGGTGAAGCGCTGTGTTCTACTTTTCGTGAATGGTATGGCAGGCGCTGCACTCCATTTCCATTTGGTGCGCGCGAATGGCCATGAAGTCCTCGGTCGGCTGATGACAGGTGATGCAGGTGTCATCGGTGACGGCATCCGGTGGGACACGGATGTTGTCCATGTGCTCCTCCGCGCCGCCGGCGTGGCAGGCCATGCAGTCCCTGTGGGCTGGGACCGGGTTGTCTTTCACGTCCTGATGGCACATCAGGCACTGTTCATTGGTGTCGGCAACAATCGGGCCGGCCACCAGGGCCAACAAACTGGCCAAGGCCAGGATTAGCAGTTGTTTTTTCATCAGTCTTTCTCCATCAAGCTCTCGGAACCATCCTCCGGAGGGCATACGTTAGCGCATTCACGCGCTGTAGACAAATGCAAAGTTCGTGATGCGCCGGTCGACCAGTGCCGCGCGCCGGCTGCTCAAGCCTGCGTCAGGTGCTCAGTAGCGCCCGCCGATCTTGTAGACGTAGTTGGCCAACTCTTGGGCCTCGCGATTCATGCGCATCAGGTTCAGGTGGGTGATGCGGAAGATGGCGCGCATGATCTTGTAGACCAGGCGTGGATGCGATTCGATCAGTGTTTCAAATGGGCCCGGTTCCAGGCAGTAGACGACCGAATCGGTCTGCGCCTTGAGCGAGGCCGAGCGCGCCGTGCCGTCGATGAAAGCGCGTGTTCCGGCAAATTCGCCTGGCGCCATGGCATAGATATGTGTCGGTTCCCCCTGCTGCAGGGTCAGCACTTCCAGACCACCCTGAGCCAGCAGGTAGAGATGACGGTCGTGAGATCCTTCTTCGGCCAGAAAGTCCCCTGCGCTGACGGTCTGGATCGTCATCACGCTGCGCAAAGCGTCAATGTCGGCGTCGTTGAGTTCCTCGCCCAGAAACGAGTCCTTCAGATGTTTGGCATCGATTTGTTGGTGCATGGGGAAACATCCGCGATGAGTGGGTGAATGAAGACAGTCTGCCGGCTGCGGATTGCAGTCAGCCGGGCAGGGGTTTGGCGAACGCGGTTTCGAATAATTCCGCGATCTGCGCCGGGGTGAAATCATGCTGTTGCGGACCGGCGTGGGCAATCTTGATGGCCCCCAGCACGGCGCCCAGACGGCAGGCATCCGCTGCCGGCCAGCCGCGCTCCAGCCCGAACAGCAGGCCGGCCCGATAGGCGTCACCGCAGCCGGTCGGGTCTTCAATGCGCTCGGGCTTGACGGCGGCAATGGTCTGCACTCCGTCGGCGGTGATCAGCTCAGAGCCCTGGCCGCCATGGGTGATGATCAGGCCGGCCGCAAGCAGCTTGAGCACGGACTCGCGCTCCAGGCCGGTCTTTTTTTTCAGCAACTCCCATTCATAGGAATTGACCGTCAGCCAGTCGGCGCGTTTGATCATCGTGGTCAGCTCTTCACCGCTAAACAGCGGTAGGCCCTGGCCGGGATCGAAGACATGCGGGATGCCGGCGGCTGCCATTTGCTCGGAATGGTCCAGCATGGCTTGCTTGCCATCGGGCGACACGATACCGAGAGTGATCTCAGGATCGGCCGCAATCACGGCCTGGTGCGCCTCGTTCATGGCGCCGGGATGAAAAGCCGTGATCTGGTTGTCATCGATGTCGGTGGTGATGTAGGCCTGGGCCGTCCAGAAATCATCCAGGCGCCGGATCCGGTCGGTGCGGATGTCCATTCGGTCAAGGTGGCGCGCGTAGTCGTCGAAGTCACTGCCGACCGTTGCCATGGGAATCGGTTCTCCGCCCATTTTCTTCAGGCTGTAGGCGATGTTGCCGGCGCAACCGCCGAAAAATCGGTGCAGTTCGGGCACCAGAAAAGCCACGTTGAGCATATGGGTCTTGTCCGGCAGGATGTGGTCGCGGAAACGCTCCGGGAACACCATGATGTTGTCGTAGGCGATAGAGCCGCAGATGAGGATGGCCATGGATGCAGGCGGGAATCGAGTCAATTTCATAGTTTAACGCCGCTGGCCGTCGGGGGGATTGATCGGTTTGCGGGCCGGGCTCCTGCGTCGCGCAGGCTGTGATTACGCCCAGGGCTTCCTCTATGCTCCGGGGCTGGAGGCCGAGGCTTTTCTGCGTTGGTTCGCCCGTTACGAACCGGAAAACAGCCCGGGGCACGAATTACCGGCCATTTAACAGGGCCGGGCTGTACAATAGCTGGCTTGCTTAGTTATCGGCCCCAAACGGCTGTCCAAGACCATGTTCAAACGCCTGCGCGGCATTTTTTCGAACGATCTGTCGATCGACTTAGGCACTGCCAATACCTTGATCTTTGTTCGCGGTCAGGGCATTGTGCTCAATGAGCCCTCGGTGGTGGCGGTGCGCATGGAACGCGGGCCCGGTGGTCCACAGTCGGTGGCTGCGGTTGGTGCCGAGGCCAAGCAGATGCTGGGCCGCACTCCGGGCAATATCCGCACCACCCGACCGCTGAAGGACGGCGTCATCGCCGACTTCAACATGACCGAGCAGATGTTGCAGCACTTCATCAAGAAGGTGCATGCCGCCCGCTTTCTGCGTCCCAGCCCGCGTGTCCTGGTGTGCGTGCCGTGTTCGTCGACTCAGGTCGAACGTCGCGCCATCAAGGAATCGGCCGAGGGGGCAGGCGCGCGCGAGGTCTATCTGATTGAAGAGCCCATGGCCGCCGCGATCGGTGCCGGTATCCCTATCCACGAGGCGCGGGGTTCGATGGTTCTGGATATCGGCGGCGGCACCACCGAAGTGGCGGTGCTCTCTCTTAACGGCATTGTCTACTCCAATTCGGTCCGCCTGGGCGGTGACCACTTCGATGAGTCCATCATCAACTACGTGCGGCGCTCCTACGGTACGTTAATCGGTGAATCCACCGCGGAGCGGATCAAGATGGAAATCGGCTGTGCTTACGCCCAGGACGTGCAAAGCGAGATTCAGGTCTCTGGTCGCAACCTGGCCGAGGGCGTGCCGAAGATGATCACGCTAAACAGCAACGAGGTGCTCGAGGCACTGTCCGAGGCGCTGGCCAGCATTGTGGGTGCGGTCAAGGTGGCTTTGGAACAGACCCCGCCGGAACTTTGCGCTGACGTGGCCGAAACCGGAATTGTCCTGACGGGTGGTGGCGCCCTGCTCAAGGGGCTGGACCAACTACTGTCTGAGGAAACCGGTTTGCCGGTGATCATCGCCGACGATCCGCTCACCTGCGTGGCCCGCGGCGGCGGCCGTGCGTTGGAAATGATGGACGAAAATCGCGTCGACTTTTTCTTTGCCACCTGATCTGCCGCATGGTGGCCTGAGCGCACTGTTTGGCTGGTGAACGTTCCCGGCGCCCCATATACCTCCGGCGGCGAACTGGCCGGACGCACCACCCGGCTGATGTTGTACGCGCTTTTGGCCATCATATTGATGAGTCTGGATTTTCGTGAGCGCTGGGTAGACCGGGCGCGGGCTACGGCCGGTTTATGGGTCGAACCGCTGGTGCTGTTGGTTGAGTGGCCTTATCAGGCCAGCGCCAGACTCGGCGAGGCTTTGAGATCACACCGGCAGCTGTTGGCCGAGGCGCGCGCGCTGCGTCTGGATCTGGCGGTGGTATCGGCCGAACTCATGGTGCTGGAAGAGCTGCGCCAGGAAAATGCCGAACTGCGCGAACTGCTCGACGCCGGCCAGCGCCCGGCGCTGGGTTACGTGGCCGCCGAGGTTCGACGCGTCGACCTTAACCCCTTCTCGCACCGTATTCTGATCAACCGCGGCAGCCGCGACGGGCTGCAGCCGGGGCAGCCGGTCATCGATGCCCATGGGCTGGTCGGTCAGGTCGACGAAGTTTTCCTGCATTCGGCGCGCGTGATCTTGTTGACCGATCCCGATCATGCCCTGCCGGTGCGCATCGAGCGCACCGGTCTGCGCACCATTGCCTATGGCAGCGGTCTGAATGCGCAAATGCGCTTGACCGATCTGCCCATGAATGTCGATCTGCAACCCGGAGATGTAGTGCTGACGTCCGGGCTGGACGGGCTTTTTCCCGCGGGTCTGCCGGTGGGTCGAGTCGATTCGGTGGAGCGGCCGGTGGGGGCATCCTTTGCCCGCGCCGACTTGCGCGCGCGCGGACGGCCGGATCGCTCGCGTCACCTGCTGGTGCTGGATCCGATTGTGGAACGGGATGAGATACAGCATCCAGCGCCGGACCCAATGCCGCCGGAGGCAAGCGAGCCGGACCAGTCGCAGTCTGCAGCGGGTGATGCGGCCCCCGCTGATGCGGCGCCAAGCGACGCCGGCGGCTCGCTGTGAGTGCGCGCGACTCCGACCAGGTGCTGTGCCTGCTTACCCTGGCCGTTGGCCTGCTGCTGACGCTGATGCCGATGCCCGAGTCGCTGCAGGCAGCGCGACCACACTGGCTGGCACTGCTGATTATCTATTGGAATCTGGAGGGCGGGCGCTTGCGCTTGCTGGGGCAGTGCTTTGCGCTGGGTTTATTGCTGGACCTCATGACGGGCACCCTGTTGGGTCAGCATGCCCTGGCGTTGGTGATACTGTGCTACTTGCTGGAACGATTCCGCGCGCGCATTCGTTTTTTTCCGCCGTGGCAGCAAGCAGCGGTGGTGTTGGCGTTGTTGCTTAACGACCGTATCATCCATTTGTGGGTGGTTGGTCTGGCCGGAGAAGGCTGGCCGCACTGGAGCTGGTGGCTGGGTCCCTTGGTCAGCGTGGCCTTGTGGCCATGGCTGTTTTTGTTGCTCGACGCGATGCGCCGTCGCCAGCGCGTGCGCAAATCATCATGAACCGACCGAAATCTCTGGGTGTATTGCGCGACGAACTGACCGAGCTTACCGTCATCGGCGGGCGGTTTCGCTGGTTGAGCGCCGCGATTCTGATCGTGCTTGTTCTGCTGACGTGGCGTTTCGCTCATCTGCAGCTCCACCAGCATGAGCTGTTTGCTGGGCGCGCCGAGGACAATCGCATTCGCCTGCAAGTGTTGCCGCCGAATCGCGGCTTGATTCTGGATCGACACGGGCGAGTGCTGGCTGAGAACCGTCCGGCGCATCGCCTGGTCATCGTGCCCGAGCGCACGCCGTCGATTGCTGAAACCCTGGACCAGCTGCACGACCTGATCGATCTGAGTGCCGATGATCTGGAGCGTTTCGAGCGCCAGCGCCAGCGCTCGCGTCGGTTTCAGGCGGTCACTCTGAAGCCGAATTTGACCGCCGAGCAGCTGGCTCGTCTGGCCGCCCATCGTCATCGTCTGCCCGGCGTCGAAATCGAAGCCTACCTCACGCGCTATTACCATCATCCGAACGCCTTGGCCCACGTCATCGGCTATGTCGGTCGAATGGACGAGCGCGACCTGAGGCGTCTGCCGGTAGAACGCTATCGCGGCACCACGCATGTCGGCAAATCCGGGATCGAGCGTCATTACGAGGATCTTCTGCATGGTTTCCCCGGCGTCAAACGGGTGGAGACGAACGCTCAGGGCCGTGTGCTGCGGGTGCTGGAGCAAACCCCGCCGACGCCGGGCCGCGATTTGCAGTTGAGCATCGATCTGGATTTACAGCTGGCTGCCGTTGAGGCCATGGGTCCGCGCGCCGGCGCCGTGGTCGTGCTGGCTATCGACAGTGGCGAAGTGCTTGCCCTGGTGAGCAAACCCGGTTTCGATACCAACCTGTTCGTCCACGGGATTAGCCGACAGGATTATTCGGCGTTGCTGGCCGATCGACAGCGCCCCTTGTTCAACCGCTTCCTGGCCGGAGGCTACGAGCCTGGATCGACGGTCAAACCGTTTCTGTCGCTGGCCGGACTGGACACCGGCGACATCACGCCCACGCGTCGAGTCTTCTCCAACGGTTATTTTCAACTGCCCGGCCATAGCCGAAGATTTCGCGACTGGCGCCGCGGTGGACATGGCTGGGTGGATCTGGAGCTGGCCCTGGCCGAGTCGGTCAACGTTTACTACTATCAGCTGGCGATCGATTTGGGGATTGACCGGATTGCGCGCGAGCTGGCCCTGTTCGGTTTTGGGCGCGGTACCGGCATCGACCTGCCGGGGGAGTCATCCGGCGTTCTGCCGACCCGTGCCTGGAAGCGCGCCACCTTTGGCGAGCCCTGGTTTCCGGGTGAAACAGTCATTACCGGCATTGGTCAAGGTTTTACCGTGGTCACGCCCCTGCAACTGGCCCATGCCACGGCGGCGCTGGCCGGGCGTGGTTACACGGCGCCGCCGCGCCTGGTCGGCGCATCCGAACCGGCGCGGATGGTGCAGCATCAGCAGGCCCACTGGGAGGCCGTATTCAGAGGCATGGCGGCCACGGTGCACGGCAGTCGGGGCACGGCGCGTGCCATTGCCGCGGACCTGCCAGTGCAAATGGCCGGCAAGACCGGCACCGCCCAGGTGTTCGGCCTGCCGGATGACGACGATGAACGCCGTCGGTTGCTGGAGGGGGATATTCCGGAACACTTGAGAAATCATGCCTTGTTCATGGGCTTTGCCCCCCTGGAGGCACCACGTATTGCGTTGAGCGTGGTCGTCGAGCACGGCGGTGGCGGTGCCGGCGTCGCGGCGCCGGTGGCGGCGCGGGTCATGAGCCGGGCGCTCGAGCTGGGGCATTGATGGCTGCTGTGATGTCGCATCGGCTGCGTCTGCCCAGCGCGCTGCGACTGGACGCTTGGTTGTTGCTGTCCCTGTTGTTGTTGATAGCTGTGGGGCTTGCGGTTCTCTACAGTGCCGGCGAGCAGCGTCTGGGGCTGGTCTGGCAACAATCGGCTCGCCTAGGCCTGGGCCTGGCGGTGTTGGTGGTCATGGCCTATTTGCCGCCGCGTCTGCTGCAGATCTGGGCACCGTGGCTTTTTCTGGCCGCCCTGGGCCTGTTGGTGGCCACGGCGTTGTTCGGAGTTGGACGGGGGGCCCAGCGCTGGCTTGATCTGGGCTTCATCCGCTTTCAGCCGGCCGAGGCCATGAAACTGGCATTGCCGCTGATGCTGGCAGCCTGGTATGGTCGTCGGCCGTTACCGCCGGGCTGGCGAGATACGGCGCTGGGGTTGCTCCTCATTGCCCTGCCGGCCGGTCTGATTGCGATGCAGCCGGATCTGGGCACCGCCGTGCTGGTAGCCGCCAGCGGGCTGGTGTTGATGTTTCTGGCCGGCTTGCGTTGGCGTTTGATTGTTCTGCTGGTGGCCGGCGCCATCGCTGCCTTGCCGGTTTTGTGGGTCAACCTGCACGCCTACCAGCAAAGTCGCGTGCTCACGTTCCTCAACCCCGAGCGCGACCCGCTGGGTCAGGGCTGGAACATTATTCAGTCGAAAATCGCGGTGGGCTCGGGTGGCCTGTCCGGCAAGGGCTGGCAGGCCAGCACCCAGTCGCACCTGGAGTTTCTGCCCGAGCCGCACACTGATTTCATTTTTTCGGTGCTGGCCGAGGAATTCGGATTTGTTGGTGTCGTGGCGGTGCTGGCGTTGTATGGATTGATTACCCTGCGGGCACTGTACATGGCCAGCCAGTGCCGCGATGCCTTCGGGCGGTTGCTGGCCGCGACCATCGTGACCATGTTTTTCCTGTACATGACCGTCAACGTGGCCATGGTCAGTGGTTTGATCCCCGTGGTCGGCGTGCCCCTGCCGCTGGTCAGCTACGGCGGTACCTCGGCGGTGACCATCCTGGCCGGCTTTGGGCTGATCATGGGGCTTTACAGTCGGCGGCGCTTCATGGATGGTTCTTGACATTGACCCGGCACGCTAAAATGCATCCGGTCGAGTCGCTGTGGAAACCAATTCGATCCGCCGCCCTCTATTCCATCAGTCCGATCCTCCAACTCACACACAACGCATGACAACCAAAACGCTGAATTTTCGTTTTCTGCTGGCTTGCGCCGGCAGCCTGATGCTGTTGACCAGCCATGCGGCCGAGCCGCATCCGGGCGCCGAAGCCTTCGTCGATCGGGTGACGGTTGAGCATGGGCTGGATCCTGAGTTGGTCCGGTCGGTCCTGACCGAGGCTCGTTTTCAGCAGTCCATCATCGACGCCATTACGCGACCGGCCGAGGCACGGCCCTGGTATCGGTACTGGCCGATCTTTTTGACCGAAACCCGCAAGGCAGCCGGGGCGGAGTTCTGGCGCGCCAATGCCGGTTTGCTGGAAGAGGTTTTCGAACGCTTCGGGGTGCCGATCGAGGTCATTGTGTCGATTGTCGGCGTGGAAACCAATTACGGCATGAATACCGGCAGCTTCCGCGTCATTGATGCCTTGGCCACCCTGGGCTTCTATTTCCCGCGACGGGCCGCGTTTTTCGCTGCGGAGCTCGGTCACTTCCTGGTCCTGGCCGAGGAGGAGGGGCTGCCATTGTTCGAGGTACGCGGCTCGTATGCCGGCGCCATGGGCATCGGTCAGTTCATTCCCTCCAGCTACCGTGCCTACGCAGTCGACTTTGACGGCAGCGGGCGGCGTGACCTGTGGCGCTCGTTGCCCGATGCCCTGGGTTCGGTCGCCAACTACCTGGCCGTTCACCGCTGGCAGACGGGCGCGCCGATTGTGCTGCCGGTCAGTCAGGTGCCGCCCGATCTGAACGAGGATTTTCCGATCCGGCCGCGCCACACGCTGGCTCAGCTGGAAGCCATGGGAGTCGTGTTTGACAACCCCGGGCTGGCCGCTGACACCGCCGCCACGCTGATTGAGCTCGAGGCCGAAGAGGGGCCGGAGTTCTGGATCGGTTTGAATAACTTCTACGTGATTACGCGTTATAACCGCTCGCCACTGTACGCCATGGCGGTGACCCTGCTGGCCGACGCGATCCGGGAGCGCATGGAATGACTCGGTTGCGCTGCCTGCTGGTGCCGGTGTTGCTGGCCGTGCTGGTGGGGTGTGCGGCCCCGGTGCGGGACGCCGAACCGCTGGAGCCACCAGGGCCGGCCAAACCGCCGGGTACCATCGTCGATGGCCCGCCGGATGTGGCGCTGGATCTGAGCCAAGTCCGGACTGTGGTCCCCGCGCCCGAGCCGCTTAGCCCGCATGGCAACCACAGCCCCTACACCGTTCTGGGTGAGGTTTACTATGTCAAGAGCAGCGCCGATGGCTATGTCTCGCGCGGTATCGCTTCCTGGTACGGCACCAAGTTCCATGGTCGACTGACCTCATCGGGGGAGCCCTATGACATGTTTCAGCTCACGGCGGCGCACAGAACCCTGCCGCTGCCCACCTTTGCCGAGGTGCGGCATCTTGAAAATGGCCGCTCCATCATCGTGCGCATCAACGACCGCGGACCGTTTCATCCCGATCGGGTCATTGATCTGTCGTGGGCGGCGGCCGTGAAGCTGGGTATCGAACAGGCCGGCACGGGGCCGGTCGAGGTTCGGGCCATTACCTTTGATGACCCGATCACGCGACAGGTGCGGCCGGCGCGCCTTCCAGTGCTGCTGCAGGTCGGTGCGTTCTCGGAGCAGGCGCGCGCCGACGGTCTCGCTCGAGCCCTCACCGATGGCGGCGTGGCTCCGGTTCGTACGGAGCGAGCACGGACCGAAAACGGCTCGATCTGGCGCGTTCAGGTGGGTCCACTGTACGAGCTTGGGCAGAGCCTGCATTGGGTCGAAGAGCTGATTAGCCTGGGCTTCGGCCGGCCTCAGTTTGTGTATCCTTGACTGTCACTGTTTTAACCCATTCCCATGATCCCAAACCTGATCCGCGCAGCTCACGCTAGTCTGGCCGCCGGGCTGCTGATTCTCTGGACGCTGACTGCCCAGGCCCAGGTGCCGATTCCGGCGCCGCCTTCGGTCAATGCCACCAGCTTCATCCTGCTGGACTTTCACAGCGATGTGGTGCTGGCCGAGCGCGAGAGTGATGCGCGTGTCGAGCCGGCCAGCATCACCAAGCTGATGACTTCCTTCGTCGCTTTCCGCGAAATCGCGGCCGGCAATCTCTCATTGCAGGACGAGGTGCTGATTTCCGAGCGCGCCTGGCGCACGCCGGGATCGCGCATGTTCGTCGAGGTGGGTCGACGGGTGTCGGTGGAAGACCTGCTGCAGGGCATCATCATTCAGTCCGGTAACGATGCCAGTGTCGCCATTGCTGAACATATCGCCGGCGACGAGGCGGTATTTGCCAGCCTGATGAACCAGCAGGCCGCGGCATTGGGGATGACGGGCACCAACTATACCAACGCGACCGGTCTGCCTGATCCGGATCAGTACACCACCGCTCGCGATATCGCGATTCTGGCGCGGGCCATCATCAGTGAGTTCCCGGAGTTTTACAGCTGGTACTCCCAGCGCGAATTCACCTTCGCCGACATTCGCCAGCACAATCGCAACCGTCTGTTGTGGCGCGACCCATCGGTAGACGGCCTGAAGACGGGTCACACCAGCACGGCCGGCTATTGCCTGGTGACTTCGGCCAGCCGGGACGGCATGCGGTTGATCAGCGTGGTGATGGGTTCCGCTAACGAAGAAACCAGGGCAACGGCCAGTCAGGCGCTGCTGAACTATGGCTTTCGTTTTTTCGAAACTTTCCAGCTGTATGACGGGGGTGTCGAACTGGGTCGAGAGCGGGTCTGGCGCGGTCGTGACAAAGAACTGGCGCTGGGTTTGGCAGAGGATTTGTTTGTGACCGTGCAGCGCGGTCGTTACGATGCCTTGCAGGCGCGTATGGAGCTGAGCGATCGCCTGGTAGCGCCGATTGCCGCCGGTGATCGGCTGGGTCAGTTGGTGATTACGCTTGACGGCGACGTGGTCAGCCGCCAACCGTTACTGGCCCTGGGTTCGGTTGAGCCGGCCGGCCTGGTGGGTCGCGCCGCGGATGGCGTGCGCATGTGGCTGGACGGCTTGTTCGGCGGCGACTGAAGTTCTGATTCGTGAGCCACGGTCTGGAATTTCCCTGCGCCTACCCGGTCAAGGTCATGGTGCGCAGCGGCAGCGCGGCGCGTGCCGAGGTCTTGTCGGTCGTCGCCGCGCATGCCCATTATTCCCGGGCCGACGACGTCCGGACCCGGGCCAGTCGCAATGGTCGCTTCGAAAGCATCACCATCACCGTGCAGGCTCAGTCGCGCGAACAGTTGGAGCGTCTCTACCAGGCTCTGGGCGACTTGAACGTCGTCAAGATGTTGCTGTGAAGCCCAGCCTGGACAGTGCTCACAGCGCGACTCTGCCGCTGCGGCAACGGTGCTTGGGCCGGTGTGAATACGGCTCGGTGCACACGGCCATGCGTGAATTCACCGACCAGCGCCGTGCCGACACCGTGGATGAATTGTGGCTGGTGGAGCATGAGCCGGTTTTTACCCAGGGACTGGCCGGGCGTCCCGAGCACGTGCTGGCTACAAGCGACATTCCACTGGTTCAAAGCGATCGCGGTGGTCAGGTCACTTATCACGGCCCGGGCCAGGTTGTTTTGTACCCCTTGCTGGACCTGGAGCGCCGCCGCCTGGGGGTGCGTTGTCTGGTTGATCGCCTGGAACAGAGTGTGATGGATGTGCTGGCCGGGCTGGGTGTGACTGCCGCGCGTCTCGAGGGCATGCCGGGCGTTTATGTCAATGGGGCCAAGATCGCCTCGATTGGACTCAAGGTCCGGCGCGGTTGCAGCTATCACGGCATGGCGGTCAATATCGATCTCGATCTGGCGCCATTTGCCCTCATCAACCCTTGCGGCTATGCTGGCCTGGCCATGACTCGACTGATCGACCATGCGCCGGGAATTGATTGTGAAACGGCCATCCGGGCGCTCGTGAAGGCGTTTTGTCGCAACCTGCAGTACGATCGGGGGATGGGCGATGATCCAGTCGAGTCCGCAATCTGAGGGCGCCTGGTCGCGCCGGAACGAAAACTTACGCTTGATCTACGGGTCCTAGAGCCTATGAACATGAATTCTCGTCGACTGTTGACCGCCCTGCTCGGACTGGCGCTTTTGCTACCGGCCGCGCTGTTTCTCATGCCTGGCTCCGCCACACTTGTCGATCAGCCGGTTGCGGAGACGCGCCTGGAGCCGCGCCCCGAACACCGTTTCGCCAGCCGGCTGGCGACGCGCTTCATCAGCGGTTATCACTACCACCGGATTGATCTCGATGCGGACATGTCCAGCCGCATTTTCGATCAGTACCTGCGGCTGCTTGACCCCAACCGGGTGTATTTCACTGCCGAAGATATTGCCGATCTGGAGCGCTATCGCGCGCATTTGTCGGATGCGCTCAAAACGGCCGATCTCGAGCCGGCATTCGTGATTTTCGAGCTCTACCAAAGGCGCGTTGCTCAACGCGTGGAGCATGCCCGCGGTCTGCTCGAACAGGGGTTCGACTTTACCCTCGATGAAGAGTATCGCTTCGATCGCACCGAAGCGCCGTGGGCGGCCGATCGCGATGAGCTGGACGAAATCTGGCGTCAGCGGGTCAAGAATGACTGGTTGCGCCTGCGCCTGGCCGGCCAGGAAGACGAGGCCATCGGCACCACGCTCAACGATCGCTACCGCAATCTGGGCCGCCGGATTGCCGAGTTCAACAGCGAAGACGTATTCCAGTTTTTCATGAATGCCTACACGCGCTCGATCGAGCCGCATTCGGCCTTCATGTCGCCGCGCAGCGTCGACAATTTCGAAATATCCATGCGCCTGTCCCTGGACGGTATTGGTGCGATGCTGCAGCGCGAAACCGAGTACACCACGGTGATGGAGATCGTCACTGGTGGTCCGGCCGATATGGACGGGCGTCTGCAACCGGGCGATCGGATCATCGGCGTGGCCCAGGGCGACGAAGAGATGGTCGATGTGGTCGGCTGGCGCCTGGATGACGTGGTATCGCTGATTCGCGGTGAACGTGAGACCGTCGTTCGGCTTGAAGTGTTGCCGGCCGATAGTGCGCTGTCGGGGCCCTCCAAAGTGATTGACATCGTCCGCAACCAGGTGCGCCTGGAAGAGCAGGCCGCCCAAAGCGAGTTGATTGAACTCCCCGACGGCGACAAGCAGCGGCGTATCGGCGTGATCCGCGTGCCGGTGTTCTATGTCGACTTTCAGGGGCGGGCGCGCAATGAGCCCAACTATCGCTCCTCGACCCGCGATGTGCGGCGCTTGATCAACGAACTCAAGGAAGAGGACATCGATGGTCTGGTCATCGACCTGCGCGGCAACGGCGGTGGCGCCTTGATTGAAGCCACCACCATGACCGGCCTGTTCATTGATCAAGGCCCGGTGGTTCAAGTACGCGACTCGCGCGGGCGCGTCTCTCTGGAGACCGATCGCGAGCCGGGCATGGCGTGGGAGGGGCCGCTGGCCGTGCTGGTTGACCGACGCAGCGCCTCGGCTTCGGAAATCTTTGCCGGGGCAATCCAGGATTACGGGCGCGGCGTGATTCTGGGCGAGCCGACCTTCGGCAAGGGAACCGTTCAGAATCTGATTGATCTGGATGACCTGTCGCGTAGCCAGGATGCGCGCCTGGGGCAGATCAAGCTCACCATGGCCCAGTTCTATCGCATCGCCGGTGGTTCAACCCAGGCCAAGGGTGTGGTGCCGGATATCATCCTGCCGACGCCGGGAGATCCGGCTGATTTCGGCGAAAGCGCGCTGGATTTCGCCTTGCCATGGGGTGAAATCGATCCGGCGGATTTCCGGCCGATGGCGGATCTGTCCAGCCTGATTGAGCGTGCGCGTGAACGGCACCTGTCCCGCCTTGACACCGAGCCCGAGCTGCAGCAGCTGCTGGAGGAAATCGCGGAATGGGAAGCGATGCAGGGCCGAACCACGGTGTCACTCAATGAAGCAGTGCGTCGGGCGGAAATGGAAGAAAGCGAAAATCGTCGCCAGGCACGCTTTGCGCGCAACCGTCCGCCCCATGACACCGTCAACGGGCCTGATCTTAGCCTGGAAGAGGATGACGACGAGAACGGCGAGCATGACCTGTTCCTGACCGAATCGGCGCGTATCCTCGCCGATCTGATTGAACTTGATCGGGAAGGTCATCGGTTGGCGCATCGTACCGAGTTGAAGCTGCAAGCCGAGCTGTAAGCCCGGCTTGCGCGACCGGGGTGCGGACGTGGTCGCGGTCGCGCGCGTTGCCGTACCGGTCCCGCTGCCGCAGCCTTTCGACTACCTCGCCCCGGCCCATGGCAACCTGCCGCCGCCGGGCAGCCGGGTGCTGGTGCCATTCGGACCCCGGCGCTTGGTCGGCCTGGTTCTGGGCCATGCCGAGGTGGCTGAATCCGAAAGCCTGAAGCACATCGAGCGGGTGCTCGACGTTGCGCTGATCGACTCCGATCTGCTTGAACTGCTGAGGCGAGCGCGACGCTACTACGCCTTTGCCCCCGGCGAGGCGGTCAATCTGTTGCTGCCCGGGGCCTTGAGGCGGGTCAAGCCCTTTCGGGCTGGTCCGCCCGACCGACTCGCCATCACCGCCATGGGACAGGCCGCGGACGTCGGCCGGGCCAGGCGTCAGGCGGAGGTTCTTGAGTGGCTGAAGCCGGGTCCCATGACCCGGGCGGAGCTGCTGGATCGAGGCGCCAGCGCGGCCGTCTTGCGCAAGCTGCTGGACAAGGGCTGGATTGGCTCCGCCAGCGCCGCTGCTGAATCCGCGGTCGAGCCCGGGCCGGAACTCAATAGCGAGCAGCGCACCGCGCTGGCGTTCATCCTCGCAAGCCGATATCGTTACCGGACTTTCCTGCTGGCCGGCATCACCGGCAGCGGCAAGACCGAAGTCTACCTGCAGGCGGCCCGCGCGCTGCTGCGGCGCGGTCGCCAGATTCTGATCCTGGTGCCTGAGATCGGTTTGACCCCGCAATTGATTCGGCGCGTCGAGGCGCGCCTGGGCCTGAGCGCGGCGGTCTACCATTCGGACTTGAGCGAGGGCGAGCGGCTGGCCTGCTGGCAGGCAGCCGGCAGCGGGCAGGCACGGGTCGTTATCGGCACGCGATCGGCCGTTTTCCTGCCGCTGCGGCGGCCCGGTCTGATCATCGTTGACGAAGAGCACGATGCATCATTCAAGCAGCAGGATGGCGCGCGCTATCACGGCCGTGATCTGGCTGTGATGCGTGCGCATCTGCTCGGTATTCCAATTGTTCTGGGATCGGCCACGCCCAGCCTGGAAAGCCTCAACAACGCGACCGCCGGACGCTACCAGCAATTGTCCATCACTCGCCGGGCAGGCACTGCCGAGCCGGCGCGCTGGTCGGTGCTGGATCTGCGCGGGCAGCGCGTCAGCATGCATCCGGCCTTGCTGGGCGCCATCGAGCGTCATCTGGGTGAAGCTGGCCAGGTGCTGATTTACCGCAACCGCCGCGGTTACGCGCCAGTGCTGATCTGTCCGTCCTGCGGCTGGACGGCCGATTGCCAGCGTTGCGACGCCCACATGACCGTGCATCAGTCGGCTGGCCGCTTGCAATGTCATCACTGTGGTGCCGAGCGGCGCCTGCCGCCGCGCTGCCCGGAGTGCGGAGAGCCCGAGCTGCATACCCTGGGTGCCGGCACCGAACGCCTGGAGCAGCAGTTGCAGGCGCGCTTTCCCGGGGTGCCGGTGCACCGGGTCGATCGCGACAGCATGCGCCGCCGTGATCAGTTCAGCCGGCTGCTGACCGAGATTCGGCGCGGGCAGCCCTGCATCCTGGTCGGCACGCAGATGCTGGCCAAGGGCCACCACCTGCCGGGCGTGACGCTAGCGGCTGTACTGGACGTCGACCAGGCCCTGTTCAGCGCCGATTTCAGGGCGCCTGAACGCCTGGGTCAGGCTGTCTGCCAGGTTGCCGGTCGCGCCGGTCGCGGGCGGCGGCCGGGCGAATTCATCCTGCAGAGCCGTCAGCCCGAGCATCCGCTGCTGGCTGAACTATGCCGCTCGGACTACTTGGGTTTCGCCCGTCGTCTGTTGGAAGAGCGCCATGCGGCCGCGTTGCCGCCGGCGGTCGCTCTGGCCATGCTGCGGGCCGAAGCACATGATCCCAAACGAGCCTGCGAGTTTCTCGAGTCTGCCGCCCGTTGCCTGCCCAGGAGCGACCTGCGGGTGCAGGGGCCGGTACCGGCGATTCTGACTCGACGCGGCGGTTACTCGCGCTTTCAGCTCTGGCTGCAAGCGCGCGAGCGGCAGCGCCTGCTCCACCTGCTGCCGGGCTGGGTCGAGCATCTGCATTCGCTACCGGAAGCGCGGCGCGTGCGCTGGCATCTGGATATGGATCCCACCGAGATCTGAGGCCGAGCCGTCCAGGTACTACAATGTCGGGTCAGAAGCCGGCTGCTTGAACGCAATACGCGTGGCGTCCGGTCATAAAAACTAAAGATCAAAATGGGTAGACAGCATGGTAGAGCATTGGATGCATCCCGACGATGTGGATGGCGAGGAAACGCGCGAGTGGCTGGAAGCCCTG
>SLJA01000330.1 GCA_007135355.1 Wenzhouxiangella sp. | reverse complement strand
GCTCGCCAATGGGCGGGCTGAGGCAGCGGTAGAGTGCTCAATTGATGTATATTACATTCATTTGAAAATCACCCAAGCCAGAGCGTTTAAATGATTGAAAAAGATAGGATCCAGTCTCATGCTGGCCATGAGACTGGTGCGGTTGCGGAGTCGAATCAGGCGTCGCAACGTGAAGGTGTGCGAAAGCTGTCAAGTCGGCTCGGATTGTGTTGCCTAGCTGTGGCGGTCGGCGCGGCCTTGCCGGCTCACGCGCAGCCGGATGAGTCGGGTGACTTGAGCAATGAAAGCGTCGTATTCGATGCGGACGAAGTCGAAGATCGCATCATTGTCACGGCGCGGCGTATCGAGGAAATCGAGGCCACCGTCCCTTTGTCGATCAGTGTGATTGACGAAGAGGAAATTCTGCGCACGGGCGTGAGTGATCTGAGCGACGTGGCCCGGCGCACACCGGGCATGACCTTTGATATCGGTGGCTTTCCCAACGACACGCGGCCGGCCATTCGAGGCATGCAGGCCGAGCGTGGGCGGCCCAGCGTGGCCATCATGCTCGATGGTCTCGATCTGTCCGGCGAAAACCTGGCCATTGCCGGCGGTGGCGCCGGGGTCGCGCCTGACCTGATCGATCTGGAGCGAATCGAGGTGGTCAAGGGTCCGCAAACGACCTTGTATGGGCGCAATGCCTTTGCCGGTGCGGTCAACTATGTCTCCAGAAAGCCGTCGGATCGGCTGGAGGGGCGGCTGATCGTGGAGGCTGGGGAATATGGTCATCGACGTGCGGTCGGCATGGTGGGCGGTCCCATTGTCGACGGGCTGATGTCCTATCGCATCAATGCCGCGTTCCGTGAAAGCGACGGCTTCTGGACCAATCCGGTCAATGGCGGGCCGCTGGGCGCCGAGCGCTTCGAAGGCTTTGCCGCGGCGGTGCGGTTCACGCCCGGGAACAATTGGGACATCACGCTGCGCTACCAGACCAGCAGCACCGACAACTCCGACTCGCCGACGGCACAGATTCCCGCCAACGTGCGGCTACCGGTTCCTGACGGCACATTCAGCGCCGGCCCGCCGGGCTCACCGGCTCTGCCTTGCCCGCCGGACCTGGCGGGCCAGCCCGCGGCGGTGGTCAACGCCTGTACGCGGGGCACGGTCGCCGGACCCATACGGGCCGGTATTGGCGATGTGCAGATGGGCTTCAATGAAGAAACCGGCGAGCCGCCCCGTGGGCTGGATCTCGACCAGGACCTGTTCACCATTGATGCCAACTGGAGAACGGATTTCGGCAACCTGCGCTACACCTTCGGCTGGATCGATAATCAGAGTTTCATTGAAACCGATGGCGATTTCACCGATTTTGACGCGCCTCCTGGGCCGGTGTTTTCCCTCTCGGCGCTGAATCAGCTCGACTATGCCGACACGCGGGTCGACCACAACCTGTTCTGGACCGAAACCTTCGACCGCGTTTCGGTCCTGCTCGCCGTTCAGTATCTTGAAGAAGAGTCCACTCTGGTCAACTCTTCCAAGTTCTGGCTGCGGAACCCGAATTCGCCGTTGGCCGGCCCGCCGTTTTTCCTGGCTGCGCGCCAGACCAGCAACGAGTTTCCGGTGCGCATTTCCCGCGATACCGAGTACACGGCGCTGTTCGGGAGTGTCAACTGGCGCATTACCGACTCCGTGCGACTGGGTCTGGAAGCGCGTTACAACCGTGACACGATCGACTTTGAAGTCTCTGGTTGGGCGCTGCAGGATGTGTCCTTGCGCGGCCTGGAGCCGGTCTGTCTGCCCGGCATTCCGCAAGGGGCCATCTTTCAGGGCGTGCCCGGACCGAACGTGCCGCCGCCGGGCACCGTGCAAGCCTGTCCCCAGGCGGCCAGCCTGTCTTATCGCGAATGGACCCCGCGCGTCACCCTCGATTGGGATGTGACCGACAGCATCATGCTCTACGCCAACGCTGCCCGGGGCTACAAGCCGGGCGGATTCAATGTCAACGAGCTGATTGATTTTTCCGAGCAGGGTTATGACCCCGAGTTTGTCGATGCCTACGAGGTCGGGATCAAGAGCCACTGGCGGGCGCTGCAGTTGATCGTCGATGCGGCCCTGTTCTACAACGACTACACCGATCAGCAGATTGGCGTGCAAGTCAATCAGTCCGGCGCCGGTGACACCATTGTCGCGGTGCCGGGTATTGCCAATGCCGGGGCCGTGCGAACCCGCGGGTTCGAGGTTACCGCCGACTGGTTTCCCACCGACCGGCTCAATCTGAGTTTCGGCTACGCCTATACCGATGCGACTTTCCGCCAGTTTGCCCAGGGACCGAGCCCGGCGGTAGGCCCCGGTTCGTTTGCCGCCTGTGGCGTGCGCGAAGGCCAGACTTCTTCGCCGCAGCTGCGCGCCGAGGCCGGCAATGCCTGTGCGGATTTTTCCGGCAACCGGGTTGCCAAAAACCCGAAGCACGCGGTGAACTTTGGCGCGCTCTATCGGGCACCGCTGGCCAGAACCGGCAATGACTGGTTTGTGGAGGTGACCGGAATGTATCGATCCAGACGCTTCGTCGACGACGCCAATCTGACCTGGACGCCCAGCTACAGCATGTTCGATGTGCGCGCCGGGATTGATTTCGAACGCTTTACCTTGATGGGTTTTATCGACAACGTGACCAATAACGACACCATTCGCAGCGCGCAGCGCAACATCGATCCGGGCCGGCCGGAAGGCTTCGCGCCGGGCCGGGCCATCATTGCCTACCTGCCTGAGCCCCGGGTTGCCGGAGTGCGCCTGATCTACCGATTCGGCTACCAGTAAAGCGGGCGTCGAGTCGCTCCTTGTGGATGTGAAAAAGCCCGCCGGATTGGCGGGCTTTTTCGTCAGTTCTGTGCTACCCCTTACGGCGTAATCACGGCATCGATGACATGGATGATGCCGTTGCCGGCCTCGACATCCACGGTGATCACGTTGGCTTGGTCCACCAATACGCTGCCGTTGCTGACCGTAATGGTGATGTCCGAGCCTTGCAGGCTGGTGGCACTGTCCAGCTCCACGACTTGGGCCGAGGTGACCTTGCCGCTGACAACATGGTAGGTCAAGATGGCGGTCAGGGTGTCGGTGTCGGCCAGAATCGCGGCCAGGTCGGCTTCCGGAATTTCAGCAAAGGCCTCGTCGGTCGGTGCGAAGACGGTGAATGGACCGTCACCGGCCAGTGTATCAGTCAGGCCCGCGGCTTCAATGGCGGTCAGCAGCGTGGTGAAGTTGCCGGCGGCAGCGGCTGTTTCGATGATGTTGGGAAGATCATCGCCGTGGTCATGCGCCAGTGCGCTGGCCGAAAGGCCGAGGGATGCAACGGCGATCAGGGAAACAAACGGCTTGTGCATGGTGTTGCTCCGGTGTGTTGGGGGAGCGCAATAATCCGCTGCTGCGCATCGACGCCGGGTCAAGAAGACATGAGCGGCAAGTGAGGGCCGCGTCGCAAGACTGTGAGTGTGGCCCACTAGCGCCCGCCGCCGCCACCGCCACCGCCGCCGCCGCCGGACGAT
>SLJA01000225.1 GCA_007135355.1 Wenzhouxiangella sp. | reverse complement strand
CGTGCCCGGCCTGTTCTTTCAGAACCGCTACAACTTCGCCCAGAATCTGCGCGTTTCGGTGCGCGGCTTCGGCGCGCGCTCGCCGTTCGGCATCCGCGGGGTGCGCCTGCTTGTGGACGGCATCCCGCAAACCCTGCCCGACGGCCAGGCTCAGGTCGACGGCATCGATCTGGTGTCGCTGGTCTCAGCCGAAGTGTTGCGCGGCCCCAGTTCGGCCCTGTACGGCAATGCCTCCGGCGGTGTACTCAGCCTCCGAACCCAGGACGGCCGCGGACTGGATCCGCAAGCGCAGGCGCGCGCAAGCTGGGGTAGTTACGGCTTCCAGCGTCTGGGTATGAGGGCCGGTGGGCAATTCGATGAATGGAATGCCTACGTCAGCGCCTGGGATCTGCGCTACGACGGCTACCGCGATCAGAGCCGTACCGAAACCCGTCTGCTCAATGCGCACCTGGGACGGGAGCTTGGGGCCGGGCGCCACCTGGGTCTGGTCTTGACCGTGGCCGACCAGCCTCTCGGCCAGGACCCGTCAGCCCTGAATCGCGACCAGCTGGCGGTTGATCGCCGCGCGGCCGGCGGCCAGGCCGTGCAGGTCAATTCGCGCCAGGAAGTCAGCCAGTTCCGTTTGGGCTTCAGATACGAAGACACCACCAGTCTGCCCGGCGAACTCAAGGCCTACGCCTTCGTGTCGCAGCGCGATTTCAAGCAGCAGTTGCCGAGCACTTTCTTCCCTAGCCTGATCGAGTTCGACCGCGACTTCTTCGGCGGCGGGCTGCAGTACACCGATGCACTTGATTTTGCCGGTCCCGACACGCGCTACACCGTGGGCGTGGATCTGGCCCGCCAGCGTGACGATCGGCGCCGCTTCCGGGTCACGCCGACGGCCGAGCGCGCCGCGCAGACCCAGGACGAATTGCAGCGCGCCGACAACGGTGGCGTGTTCGGTCAGCTCGACCTGGGCTTGAGCGAACAATGGCGCGCCGTGCTCGGCCTGCGCTATGACCGCATCACGCTCGACATCGACGACTTCTTCGGCGAGCGGCTGGGCAGCGGCCGGCGTAACTTCGACGAGTTCAGCTGGACTGCCGGCCTGAACTACCTGGTCACGCCAGGCCGGCAGCTCTACTTCAATGCCGGCACGGCCTTCGAGACGCCGACCTTCACCGAGATCAAGGACGCCGCCGGCGGTGTGGGTTTTAGCCTCGATCTGGAGCCGCAGCGCGCGCGCAACCTGGAATTCGGGCTGCGTGATGAGACCCTGGCCAATCTGGACTTGAGCGCCGCGCTGTTTCGCGTCCATACCCGCGACGAGATCATCATCGTTGCCGCCCAGGATGGCCTGAACATCTTCGACAACGCCGGTCGCACGCGCCGCGACGGGCTGGAGCTGGGCGCGGCGTATCGCTTTTCCGAGCGCATGAGTTTCAGCGCCGCCTACACCTGGTCGCGCTTCCGCTTCACCGAGTTCCGCGACCCCACCACGGTGTTCGACGGCAACCGCCTGCCGGGCTTGCCGGAGCATGCTCTGTTCGCCGAGGCCGCCTGGCGCGCCGACGGTGGCTGGTTCGCGATCGCCGATACCTTGCTGGTCAGCTCGGTGTATGCCGACAACGCCAATACCGAGCGCGTGGCCGGCTATGCCCTGGTCAACGCGCGCGCCGGCCGGGCATTCAACGCGGGTGGGCTGACTTGGGAAGCCTTCGGCGCGCTGAACAACCTGACCGACCGCGAATACTTCAGCAATATTCGCGTCAATGCCAACAACGCGGCCTTTTTCGAGGCCGCCCCGGAGCGCAACGTGTTTTTCGGTTTGCGCGTCGGTCTCTAGTGGTCCGTCAACCTGATAATTACGGGTTCAGTTGGTCTGTCAGCGTTCAGGGCAAGGCGCGGCTCGCCGTGAATGGCCATAGCCCTTTACAAGAGCCGGAACGCTGCCATGGACGCTGACAGGCCAACCCTTCGGGCGCTCCTGTGGCACTCCGCTGCTGCGTTCCGCCGCTTGGCAAGGGCTACGGCCATTCCCTGCGCGGCGCGCCTTGCAGCGAAGCGCCACAGGAACGCTGAACCCGCAATTATCAGGTTGACGGACCACTAGTGGTCCATTAGCATCCACTAGGATCGAATGAAGCGTTCGGTTTACCATGTTCGAATGAAATAGGTTCGGCCAGTTCGTGGTCGAACCCTGAGCCGAACAGGGAAGCCCGATGATGAACCAGAAATACCGCCGCCGCCTGCCAGCATACGAACTGGACTTTTTTGACGCCCGCGCCGCCGTTGAGGATATCGCGCCCGGCACTTGGTCCGCGTTGCCTTACGTGTCGCGCGTGCTGGCCGAGAACCTGGTGCGGCGCTGCGATCCAGCGCGACTGGGCGACAGCCTGAAGCAGATCATCGAGCGGAAGCGCGAGCTGGATTTCCCCTGGTTCCCGGCCCGTGTGGTCTGCCACGACATCCTCGGCCAGACCGCCCTGGTCGACCTTGCGGGCTTGCGCGACGCCATCGCCGAAAAAGGCGGCGATCCGGCCCAGGTCAACCCCGTCGTGCCGGTGCAGTTGATCGTTGACCATTCGCTGGCTGTCGAGCACGCCGGCTTCGAGCAAGACGCCTTCGAAAAGAATCGCGCGATCGAAGACCGCCGCAACGCCGATCGCTTCCACTTCATCAACTGGACCAAAGAGGCCTTCGACAACGTCGATGTGATCCCGCCGGGCAACGGCATCATGCACCAGATCAATCTGGAGCGCATGTGTACCGTGGTGGAAGCGCGCGACGGCGTGGCTTTCCCCGACACCCTGGTCGGCACCGACTCACATACCCCGCACGTGTGCGCCCTGGGCGTGATCGCCATCGGGGTAGGGGGGCTGGAGGCCGAAAACGTCATGCTGGGCCGGGCCTCCTACCTGCGCCTGCCGGACATCGTCGGCGTGAAGTTGAGCGGCAAGGCGGCCCCCGGTATCACCGCCACCGACGTGGTCCTGGCCCTGACCGAGTTCCTGCGCAAGGAGCGCGTGGTCGGCGCCTGGCTGGAGTTCTTCGGCGACGGCGCGCGCACGCTCACCGTCGGCGATCGCGCCACCATCTCCAACATGACTCCGGAATACGGCGCCACGGCGGCCATGTTCCATATCGACGAGCAGACCATCGACTACCTCAAGCTGACCGGGCGTGAAGACGCGCATGTCAAGCTGGTAGAGGACTACGCCAGGCACACCGGGCTGTGGGCCGACGATATCGCAAGCGCAGAATACGAGCGCGTGCTGGAGTTCGATTTGTCGACCGTGGTGCGCAACGTCGCCGGGCCGTCCAGCCCGCACAAGCGGGTCTCGACCACGGATTTGTCCGAGTCGGGAATCGCCGGACCTTATGAGCTGCCGGCGGACGGCTCCATGCCCGACGGCGCGGTCATTATCGCGGCCATCACCAGTTGCACCAACACCTCCAACCCGCGCAACGTCATTTCCGCCGGACTGCTGGCGAAAAAGGCCAACGAATTGGGCCTGACGCGCAAGCCCTGGGTCAAATCCTCGTT
>SLJA01000023.1 GCA_007135355.1 Wenzhouxiangella sp. | reverse complement strand
TTGCCGTCGTCGCCGACGAAGTGCAACGACTGGCCGAACGCGCCACCGACGCCACCCGACGCATTGAAGCATTGGTTCAGACCATTCAGTCCGACACCGCCGAGGCGGTCAACTCCATGGAAGAAACGACGGCTCAGGTGGTTTCAGGCGCCCGCCTGGCCGAAGACGCGGGTGAAGCGCTGGAGTCCATTGAGCGGGTGTCAAACGACCTGTCGGGTCTGATTCAGAATATTTCGCGCCAAGCTCAGGATGAATCGCGCAACGCCACCAAGATAGCTCAACTCATGAACAGCATTCGGGACATTTCGGTTCAGACCACGGAAGGCACCGGCCAGACGGCCACCTCCGTTGCCAGTCTTGCCGAGTTGGTCCGACAGCTCAGAGAGTCGGTCGCCGACTTCAAACTGCCCGAGGAGGACGCGACCTGAGCCGTACCCGGGGGGCCGGCATGATCTGCGACCCGCTCCGCTTACGATTCGTCGGTAGGTGATGACCCGATCGAACTTCAACAGACAGTCGCTGGAATGGACTCGTCCCATGCTCGACGAGCTCTGCGTCCAGGTACGCAACACGCTTGAAGCCTGGAGCGACGAGACTGGCAGCGCGCGCGCACAGATGCTGAACACGGCCATCGAGGCCTGCGACAAGGTCTGCGGCAGTCTGTCGGTTCTGAACTTTGAAAGCGGCGAGATCATGGCGCAGGCCATGCGCGACGCACTGAGCCGGCTGCAGCAGGACAACGCCAAGGTCGATATCGTTCAGATCGTCCTGGAAGCCACGGCGATTCTGCCGGACTATCTCGATTATGCAGAGTCGACTGAAACCGACCCGATTGGTCTGATCCTGCCGGTTGTCAACGACCTACGCATTGCCGCCGGACAAGCGGCTCTGGACAAGGCAGCATTTTTTCCAGTGACGCTGCAAGGGGTCAGACCGCCGTCCGAATCGACCGATGGGAGACTGGGGTTCGCGGCATTGCGACGCGACTTCCAGCTTGCCCTGCGTGACTTCCTCACGCTGGGCAACGACAAAACCCTCGAGGCGCTGAAGCAAAGCGTACTGCAGGTCAGCCGTCATCCGCTGTTGCCGAACGGCGTCCGCCGCATGGCCTGGGCACTGGCCGGATTGGCCGAGCTGATTCAGGCCGAGTGCTACGAATTCAGCGCTGATACATCGCGTCATTTCGCGCGTCTGGATACCCTGCTGAAAGAGGTGTGTGGCGAAACTGACGAAATTGCCGTCGGTGGGCGCGCGGACGCCGCGGTTCGGGCGGTTTTGTACCTGATCGCCATGGCGGAAACCGAAACACCGCTGGCTTCCGAACTCAAACAGGCGTTCGACTTCGACCGCGCACTTTTTGAGCCCGAACTGGATGGTTCCGTTTTTCTGGCCGGTCACAGCAGCGAGCTGTTCCATGCCGTGACTGGTGCCGCGCGCGAAGACCTTGGTCGGATCAAGGAAGCGCTGGGTTCTCAGCTACAGAACGATCGCGACCCGGCGACCCTCGAACAGCAAACCGAACTGTTGCGGTCGGTTGGCGAAAGCCTGAGCATGATCGGCTTGTCGCGGCTGGGCGAACGCATCACGCAGCAAGCGGATCGGCTGGGGTCAGTCGGCGCGGCCGAAGACGACCCGATCCTGTTGCAGGTGGCCCGGGAGCTGATCATCGTCGAATCCAGCTTGTCCGAAGGATTCGCGGCAACCGCCAGCGAATCACCAGGCCAAGGCGAGGAAAGCAACGTGCCCGGCTTGCTGCTGCCAATGTCCGAGTATCGACGCATGCTGCGGCAGTTGACTCGCGAGTGCAATGAGGATCTTGCCCACGTCAAACACTTGCTTGATGCCGTTTCACGAGCCAAGGGAGATCCTGACGCGCCCGCTGAAGCACGCGCCATTCTTGCGCGCATCTCCGGTGCTTTACAGGTCGCCGAGGCAGATCGCGCGGCTCAGCTACTTGACGCCGTTGGTCGCATTATCCAGCACGAACTGATCGAGCAGCCTAAAGAGCCGTCCGAGGCCGCGATGGCGGCGCTGGCGGAAACGCTGACCGCCGTGGAATTCCACCTCGAAGCCATGACGAATGGGCTGCAAGGTTCCGAGCCGGAGGCGATCAAGGCGGCGCGCGCGCAGCTCATCGCGCTTGGATATATCGAGGCACCGGCGCAGTCTGAACCCGCGCTCGAGGTCGAACCGAGCGAGACGGATCAACCCGTGCCAGCGGCGTTGGACGAGACCGCACAAGCCGGCAGCGCCGAACCGGAAGACGATGTCGGCACCGTCATCCCAGACGCCGAGTCGCTGGAACTGTGGGACCCCGGTATGGAAACGGAGACCGCCCCCGACACACACCCGGCACCTGCGGCCGAAACCGGCACAGCTCAGCCGGACGAACCAGAGAGTACCGAGTTACCGCACGAGGAAGACACAGCCGCCGAGGATGACTTCGACATCGTTGAAGTCTTTCTTGAAGAGTTTGATCAGGAATACGAGGCCCTGTACCTGGCCATGCCGGTATGGGCTTCGCATCCGAACGATAGCGCCATTCTGAACACTGTCCGCCGTTCGTTTCACTCTCTGAAAGGGTCGGGGCGGATGGCAGGCGCAACGGAAATTGCCGAATTCAGCTGGCAATTCGAGGCGCTGCTGAACCAGGTCATTGAGGGGCGGATCAAAGCCGATGACCAACTGGTCGCCCTGATCGAGCGGGCGGTCAAGGCGCTGCCCAGCCTACGTGCTCGCCTGCAAGGCACAACGCCGGGCGAAATGGATATCGCGGCCTGTCAAGCCCTGGCCGATGAGGCCGCGGCACTTGCCAGTGGTGATACCGTCGAGCCAGATTGGCCGGCGGAAATGGCCGAGCTCGACCAGACGCTGGTCGAGTTGATGCGCAAGGAACTGTCGGATCATCTGGAGACCCTGGCCGACTGGGTAGGCCAAGCGGAGCTGCGTGACGTTCCAGGCCATATCCACAGCGGCCTGGTCAGAGCCGTGCACACCATGAAAGGCACCATGCGGCTTGCGCCCATCGGTGACGAATGCGAAACGGCCCAAATCCTGGAATCCTACCTGGATGAACTCGCACTCTGCGACGCCCCGCCCTCGGCGGAAGGTCAGCAGGCAATTGAAGAGTGCCTCGCCTTGTTCAAGGATCGCCTGTCCAGGCTGGAGTTGAAAACGGTGTCGGATGAACGGTTCCAAACCGGCCAGTTGGCCGAGCGGCTGTCCTTGTTGCATGAGCAAGCGCACCGCCGCAGGACCGGAGAGACCGAGCCCGCGGCAGCGCCATCGGAGCGCGTCACCTCGCCAGACGACGTGGCGCAGGCTGATCCGTTCTTCGGCCAGTTCGATGTCAATCTGGATCTGATTCAGCCAGAATCAGGTTCGGAATTTTTCACCGTTCCCGATCAACCCGACCAGACCAGCCCAGAACCTGAGCCGGAACCTGAGCCGGAACCTGAGCCGGAACCTGAGCCGGAACCTGAGCCGGAACCTGAGCCGGAACCTGAGCCGGAACCTGAGCCGGAACCTGAGCC
>SLJA01000101.1 GCA_007135355.1 Wenzhouxiangella sp. | reverse complement strand
TTGCCGGAGAACAGTTCGGCGTCCCACCACACGGTGCCGGCGTCCAGCGCTTCCTTTTCGGTCGCCGACATGGCCGGCAGCACCGTTTTGAACCACTTAAACAGCGGCGCTGAAATGACGGCACGACGCAGGGGGTGAATGGCCATGACGGCAAAGACCAGCGCAGTGATCGCCGTCACGGCCAGCAAGGGCCAAGCGGGGCTGAGTTGACTTGCTGTCAGCAGCGTGACGACGGCAAATGCCGCGGCAGCCCAGGCAGGGGCGCGCAGGTAGGCCAGAACCAGCAGGCCGGCGAAGAAAAGCAGAGTGACGGTCAAAGTCATCGCGAGGTCTCCAGGGTGGGTTTGGCAGCGTTCACCACGCTGCGTTCTTCAATCTGTGGGTGGTCGGAGCTTCATGCTGTTGGGCAGCGGCGGCAGCCTGGCGTTCCGGTGTCGGCACCGATGGGGTGCTTGGGCCGGCGCGCAGACCGCTCGCCGCGAAGCGCACCAGATCAGAGGCGATGGCGCGGGGATCAGCCATACGGCTTTCGGCCATGGTGTAGGTCAGGGCGCCGACGATGAAGTCCAGATAGTTACGCAGCTGCTGCGTCTTGAGATGCGGCAGGGTCTGCTGGATGGCCTCGGCAAAGCGGCGCATGACAAAGGCATATTCCTGACTGATCGCGGCGCGCAGCTCTTCGTCGCGGTCGGCAAAGGCGCGCATCAGCAGCTGCATGAAACGGTGGCCGTCGGTCTCCGAGCCCCGGCTGAAGGCCAGGGCAGGGTAGACCAGGGCGTCGAGCACGTCTTCCAGCTCCGGACCTGACTCACGCTGCAGGGCTTGATCCAATCGTTCGATTCGCGCCGTGTTCAGAGCATCCAGGCGACGGCGGAATACCGCGAGCAGCAGGGCTTGCTTGGATCCAAAATGATAGTTGACGGCGGCCAGATTGACCCCGGCAGACTGGGTAATCTGCCGCAACGTCGTCACGTGCAAGCCTTGCTCAGCAAACAGGGCCTCGGCCGCGTCAAGTATTCGATCATGGGTCGAAATCTGGCTCAAAACAAACGTGTGATTTAAACGCCTGTTTGAATTCTAGCACAAAGCACCAGGCAAACGGCAAGACCAGCCTGTCAGACCAGGCAGTCGGATGATCGGACCTCGGAGCTGACCCGGGCACGTCCGGGATTGGAGACGATGACCGCTCTGGGCTGGGCCCGGCCCGAAGGATCACAGACGCGGATGGTCAGATTGGTTCCGAAGGCGCCGCCGGTGGGTTGGAAGCGAACGCGCGTGCGGCCGGCCGAGTGCATCAGCAAACGGGGTTCCGGGGCAATCACGCGCAGGACATCATCGGCGGATTCCGGACGGCCGTTGTTGCTTCGATCGATAAAGACGATCCAGCCCTGGTCCCAGCGGTTGCCGCCGCTGCACTGAAACTGGTCAAGGCTGGGACAGGCCACGACTTGCGTGCGCAGCGTGATGGCGGAATGGCGGGCGAATTGAACGTGCGCCATGAGCACGTTGGATTTTGAAGTGATCTTGGTCTCGGCCAGCAGCTTGCTGAATGAAGGGATGCCTACGGTGGCCAGAATCGCGGCAATGGACAACACGACCAGAAGTTCGATCAGGGTCAGTCCGGCATTACGCTGCATCATGTTTCCGCTCCTTGCATGGGAAGGTTCGGAAACAGTGTCAGGGGATCAGCACTGTCCAGTCAGTCTCTGGTTGCGGCGAGTTCTCGTCGGAAATTTGCCATGTTGTTTGTGCGAATGCAGCCGTTGGCGTCTTCAGGCCGCGCGCAGGGCGCCGCTGATGCGCTCGACCGCCGTCTGCAGGGTGTCCAGGCCGCAGGCGAAAGACAGGCGCAGGTGCCCCGGTGCACCGAAAGCAGTGCCCGGCACCGTAGCCACCCCGGCATGCTCAAGCAAGTGCTCGGCCAGCGCCAGGTCGTCGTTCAGCTCAAGGGCTTCGATGGCTTCGCTGAAGTCGGCGAAAACGTAGAAGGCCCCCTTGCCGGCGATGCAGCTGACGCCGGGGATGGCGTTCAGGGCCGGCACCAGCCAATCATGGCGCTCACGGAAGGCGCTGCACATTTCGGCCACACAGCCTTGATCGCCGGACAGGGCGGCTTCGGCCGCGGCCTGGCTGATCGAGCAGGGGTTGGACGTGCTCTGGCCTTGCACTTTGCGCATTTCCTTGATGACCTTGGCTGGGCCCGCGGCGTAACCGATGCGCCAGCCGGTCATGGCATAGCCTTTGGATACGCCGTTGATCACGACCAGGCGCTCTTTCAGCGCTGGAACCACTTTGCCAATACTCAGGAATGGCTCTTTGGCCCACCAGATGTGCTCGTAGATGTCATCGGAGCAGATCAGGATGCGCGGGTGCTCCAGCAATACCTGGCCCAGCGCTTCCAGTTGAGCCCGGCTGTAGGCCTGGCCTGTGGGGTTGCTGGGGGAGTTCAGCATCAGCATGCGCGTCTGCTCGGTGATCGATGCGGTCAGCTGGTTCGGGGTGATGAGGTAGTCGGTTCGAGGGGTGGTCGACAAGATGACAGGCTCGCCATCGGCCAGCCTGACCATGTCCGGATAGGACACCCAGTAGGGTGCCGGAATCAACACCTCGTCGCCTTCGTTGATAGTGGCCTGCAGCAGGTTGTAGATCGATTGCTTGGCGCCGTTGGAGACCAGAATCTGGGTCGGATCGTACTCCAGGCCGTTATCGCGCCGGAGCTTGTCGATGACCGCTTGTTTGAGTGCCGGCGTCCCGTCTACTGCCGTGTAGCGTGTCTGGCCTTCATTGATGGCCCGGATCGCCGCGGCGCGGACGTGTTCCGGAGTATCGAAATCGGGTTCGCCCATGCTCAGTGAGATGATGTCGCGACCCTGAGCGCGCAGCTCGGCGGCTTTCATGCTCATGGCGATGGTTGCCGACGGCTTGACCTGGGCAACGCGGGATGACAGTCGAATGGTCACTTTTCTTCTCCTAGGATCCTTGCATGGGGCGGCAGGGGAAAGTCTGCACACCCGGCTAGTATACTGAGCCACAACTTCCCCGCTGCCCCAGTTTTCATGCCTCGGCGCTTCCGCATGGCTTCAAAATACGAGCCGGCCGGCGATCAGCCGGAAGCCATCCGGCAGCTTGTCGATGGCCTGGACGCCGGGCATCGGCACCAGACCCTGCTCGGCGTGACTGGCTCGGGCAAGACCTTTACCATGGCCAATATCATCGAGCGGGTGCAGCGGCCGGCCCTGGTGATGGCGCCCAACAAGACCCTGGCGGCCCAGTTGTACGGCGAGTTCAAGTCCTTCTTCCCCGACAACGCCGTCGAGTACTTCGTCTCCTACTACGATTACTACCAGCCGGAAGCCTACGTGCCGTCGACCGACACTTTTATCGAAAAGGACGCGTCGATCAACGAACACATCGAGCAGATGCGCCTGTCGGCGACCAAGGCCCTGCTCGAACGCCGTGACAGCCTGATTGTTGCCACGGTTTCGGCTATTTACGGTCTGGGCGACCCCAGCGCCTTTCTCAAGATGACGCTGCCGCT
>SLJA01000347.1 GCA_007135355.1 Wenzhouxiangella sp. | reverse complement strand
CCGGAACGCCTGCTGCGGCGGGTCAATTATTCCTGGGCGCCGGCGGCCTGGGGCGAGGCATCGCCGTGGGTGGAAATGTTTCACAATGCCCGGCGCTGGATCGAGCGGCGGGCGCGGGACTGAGGAGCAACATGAGCGAGCAGCCAGGCAAGGAAGAAAGTGGTCCCGAAACGGATCAGGCCAAGCAGGGCGACCCGATCAAGGAAATGTTTCTGCTGGCGCTGCTGTATCTGCCGCTGGGGTTTTTTCTCTGGTTCCTGACTGCCAGCGCCCTGATGTTCCCGACCGCGCGTCTGTCCGATGCATTACTGAGCGGCATTTTTGCTGATGTGTTCGAGCAGATCGTCCAGCTGGGCTTCAAACTGGAGATCCAGACCTCGGTGGTCATGGAGCGCATGGTGGAAGGGCGCCAGGTGGCGGTCAACCTCTTCGTCAACCCGATGATCTATGCCTGGGGCATGGCCGTGCTTTTCGGCCTGATCATGGCAACCCCTTTAAGCATTCGCCAGCGCCTGGTGCAAATGGCGATCGGTTTCGTGGTGGTCACGCTGGTCACCACCTGGGGCGTGTTCTGGGAAAGCCTGACCGATCTGGCCTTTCGTTCAGGTCCCGAGGCGGCCGCGGCGGCGCGCGGTCTGGGGGTGAACATGAACCTGATTGCCTTGTTTTACCAGATGGGCTTTTTGATGTTTCCGGCCGTCATCCCCGTCGCCACCTGGATCCTGATGAACCGCCGCTTCATCGAGAATGACGTGCTGCGCCGTCGTCTTTGAACTGTGCTGCCGTTAACATGGTCTGTATAGCGTCGAAATCACCAGGCTGAATCAGTATGGATACCTCAACCGCCACCGCCGGACAGGACGACTCCGGACTGTTGCCCAGCATTGGGCATCATCTGGAAGACCGTGCCACGGAACTGTGTCGGCTGCTGCTGGAACGCGGTCGCCTGCGCGAGGAAGACCTCAACCGCGCCCGCGCCTATCGCGAGCAGCATGGCGGCAATCTGCTCACCCTGTTGGTGCGCCTGGGGCTGGTATCGGAGCGTGATCTGGCCCGGGCCCAGTCCGAAATGCTCGATATCGAACTGGTCAGCGACAAGGACTACCCGGAACAAGCGCCGAGCATCGAGGACATCTCGGTGCGTTACATGAAGCAGCAGCATCTGGTGCCGATTCGGGTGGATGAAGGCAGCATTGAAGTGGTCATGGCCGACCCGCAGGATAACTTCGCGCTGAAAGCCCTGAAAATGGCGACCGGACGCGATGTGATCCCCCGCGTTGGAATTGCCTCGGAAATCGACAATACCATCGAGCGCTACTTCGGCGGCGGCAAGTCGGCCATGGGCCAGATTGCCGAAGGCCTGGCCGGGGAGGGTGGTGAAGGCGATGAGGAAGATGTCGAGCACCTGCGCGACCTGGCCTCCGAAGCGCCGGTCATCCGCCTGGTCAACCTGATTCTGCAGCGTGCGGTGGAGTCGCGCGCCTCAGATATTCACATCGAACCGTTCGAGAACCGCCTGAAGGTGCGCTACCGCATCGATGGTGTACTGCAGGAAGTCGAGGCGCCGCCGGCGCGCTCCACCGCCGCGGTGATCTCGCGCGTCAAGATCATGGCCCGCCTGAATATTGCCGAACGCCGCCTGCCGCAGGACGGGCGCATCATGCACCGGGTTGGCGGCAAGGAGCTTGATCTGCGTGTCTCGACCGTGCCCACCGCGCATGGCGAGAGTGTGGTCATGCGTATTCTTGACCGTGAGGCGGTAGTGCTGGATTTTGCCAGCCTCGGGTTTGCCGAGGATGCCCGCCGCACCTTTATCAAGGCGCTGGAAATGCCGCACGGCATCATCCTGGTCACCGGCCCGACCGGGTCGGGCAAGACCACCACGCTGTATACGGCCCTGAGCCAGTTGAATACGCCTGAGCGCAAGATCATCACGGTCGAAGACCCGATCGAGTACCAGATCGAAGGCATCAACCAGATCCAGGCCAAGGCTTCGATTGGACTGGACTTTGCCAGCGCGCTGCGCTCGATTGTGCGCCAGGACCCGGATGTGATCATGATCGGCGAAATGCGTGACCTGGAAACGGCCAAGATCGCCATCCAGTCGGCCCTGACCGGTCACCTGGTGTTGTCGACCCTGCACACCAACGATGCCGCCGGCGGCGTCACCCGCATGCTCGACATGGGCGTGGAAGACTACCTGCTGACTTCGACGGTCAACGCCATCATGGCCCAGCGTCTGGTCCGGCGTCTGGATCCCGAGACTCGTGAGGCCTATCAGGCGCTGCCAGAGTTCGTCAAGGAACTCGGCCTGCGTGCCCTGACCGACGTCGATCCGGTCACGCTGTACCGCCCCGGCAGTTCCGAGGCCAGCCCGACCGGCTACAAGGGCCGTACCGGCATCCATGAGATCCTGCTGATGAGCGACGAGCTCCGCCGCATGGTGATGAAGCACGCCACCTCCACCGAGATCGAGCGCCAGGCGCGTCGTGAGGGCATGCGCACCATGTACGAAGATGGACTGCTGAAGGCCTTGTCCGGCGAGACCTCGGCCGAGGAAGTGCTACGCGTGACCCAGGAAGCCTAAAGCCTCAAGCCATGGCGATGTTCGAATACAAGGCGGTCACGCCCTCCGGCGAGACCTTGAGCGGCGAGATGGAAGCGCCCAGCCATGACCTGGTGATTGCGCGTCTGCAAGAGATGGGCAATATCCCGCTGTCCGCGCGTGAAATCGGCAGTGGTTTCCGCTTGGAAAATCTGTTCCGTGGCCGACGGAATCTCAACCAGCGCGAAATCGGTGACCTGACCCAGCAGTTGTCGACCCTGCTCGGCGCCGGTTTGCCGCTGGACCGCTCGCTCGGCATTTTGGGCGAGCTGGCCGAAAACGACCGCATGCAGGACACCGTCGACAAAATCCGCAATCACGTGCGCGAGGGCGGCTCGCTGTCCGAAGCCCTGGAGCAGCGACACGGACAGTTCTCGCGCTTTTACGTCAACATGGTCCGGGCCGGCGAAATTGGTGGTTCGCTGGATCAGACGCTGGCGCGCATGGCCGAATATCTGGAGCGCGCCAAGGAGCTGAAAGATGGCGTGGTGTCGGCGCTGATCTACCCGATCCTGCTGGTTGTGCTGGCGGTCGCCTCGCTGCTGTTGCTGATGGTCTATGTGATTCCGCAGTTCACGCCCATGTTCGAGGATTTTGGCGGCGATCTGCCAACGCTGACCCGGGTAGTCGTCGGCGTCGGTGACGTGTTGCAGAACTACTGGTGGGCGCTGCTCGGCGGTTTGCTGGTGCTGCTGCTGTGGTTCCGCGGCCAGATGCGGAACGCCGGATCGCGTCGGCGCTGGGATGCGCGTTTTCTGGCCGCGCGCTGGCTGGGTGATGTGATTGCCAAGATCGAGACCGCGCGCCTGACGCGCACCACTGGCACGCTGCTGGTCAACGGCGTGCCGCTGCTGTCGGCACTTTCCATCGCGAAAAATGTCATGAGTAACATGGTGCTGGCCGAAGACGTCGCCGAGGCGGCCAAGCAGGTCAAGACCGGCT
>SLJA01000227.1 GCA_007135355.1 Wenzhouxiangella sp. | reverse complement strand
GCAACTACCTGTTGCTGACCGACCCGCTGGATGGTTCCTCGAACACCGACGTCAACGTGTCCATCGGCACCATCTTTTCCATTTTGCGCGCGCCCGACGGGACTGCCGAAATCACCGCGCAGGACTTTCTCAAGCCCGGCGCGGAGCAGGTTGCGGCGGGTTACTGCCTGTACGGCCCCTCGACCCTGATGGTGCTGACCACGGGTCAGGGCGTATGCCAGTTCACCCTGGACCGCGCGATCGGCGAGTTCCTGCTCACGCGCAGCGACATTCAGATCCCGGTCGAGTGCAAGGAATACGCGGTCAATGCCTCCAACCAGCGTTTCTGGAAAGCCCCGGTCAAGCGCTACATCGAAGAATGTAACCAGGGCGAAGATGGCCCGCGCGGCAAGAACTTCAATATGCGCTGGGTGGCTTCCATGGTGGCCGAAGTGCACCGCATCCTGACTCGCGGCGGGGTGTTTCTGTACCCGGGTGATGAGCGTCTGGAAGCCGCCGGCAAGGCCGGCAAACTGCGGCTAATGTACGAAGCCAACCCCATGGCCATGCTGGTCGAGCAAGCCGGGGGTGCTGCCAGCACCGGCACCGGGCGCATCCTCGAGATCCAGCCCGAAGAACTGCACCAGCGTGTGCCCGTGATCCTTGGTTCGCGTGCCGAAGTCGAGCGCCTGGTGGCTTATCACGGCGAATCGGGTTTTTAACCGCGGATGAACGCGGATAAACGCGGATAATGGGTTCAGGTGCCGCCTTGGGTTTGCCGGTTTAACCCTGGCGCTTGAAACATTGTTGAGGGAATCGACTTTGGCGCATCGGCTTGTTCTGCCATCGTCGCTCGTGCGGTCTGAAACACAATCTGCGTTCATCTGCGGTAAAAATCATTTCCCCGGAACCGGCGGCTATTCTTCCGGCTGCCGCCATAAGTCATGGTCCTCGGCGCTAGCCTCCATCAGCACCCGCCGAACGGCATCGATGACCGCGTCGGTGGTTACCGTGGCCGCGGTCAGGGTGTCGAAGTCGCCGCCACGGCGGCTGGAAGTCCAGCGCTGGGGCTGGGGATCGTTCAGGGAGCGACCGCGGAACTGATGGATCCAGTCCGAGCGCCGCACTTCGATCTTGTCGCCCAGGCCAGGTGTTTCGCGGTGGCTGAGTACTCGAGCGCCAATGACGGTGCCAGCTGGATTCAGGGCCACCAATAGGCGGATATCGCCGGAATAGCCGCGCGGCGTGGTGACATCGAAGATCAGCGCGACCGGCTCGCCGTGCATCCGCGCACGGTGAATCACCGCCGGCTGGTCGAAACCGCTGATGCGCTGCTCGATGCGGTCGAAGACCGGATCATTGTCGAAGCGCGCTGCCGGCACCAGTTCGGTCAGGGTGGCCAGCGCGCGGCGCTGCTCGGCCAGGGCGATCGGTTCCCGGGTCAGGCGGTCGACCCCGCTCAGCAGTACGGCGGCGACCAGACCGAGCACAGTCAGCGACAGGGCGGCGCGCAGCCGCCGACTCTGGATCACCGCCGCACCCCGTAGACCTTTGGCTGGGTATAGCGGTCAATCAGCGGTACGAACATGTTCATCAACAGCACGCCGAAGGCCACACCGTCGGGAAAACCGCCCCATTGCCGGATCGCCAGCGTGATCAAGGCCACGCCGATGCCGAAGAGCAGCCGCCCGCGCGGCGTGGCGCTGCCGGAAACCGGGTCGGTAACGATAAAGAAAGCAGCCAGCATCAGGCTGCCGGCGAACAGCTGCAGGCTGGGCGAAGGGTAAACGTCGGGGCCGCTAAGCCACAGCAGGCTGGCGACCAGCAGCGTGGTCAGGATCACGCCGGTTGGCGCCTGCCAGCGAATGATGCCACGGTAAAGCAGCCATAGCCCGCCGGCCAGGTAGGCCAACACGATCCAGTCCCAGCCGGCCGCGCCGAAGCGGCTGAACACGGCGTCTTGCTGGATTTCCGGGATGCGTAGCTGATCCATGGCGCCGGTTCGCAGCAGATCCAGCGGCGTGGCGCGGGTGAGGGCGTCGTAGTCCAGGTGCCCGGTCTGCCCGGTCAGGATTGCCCGCGCCGTTTCCAAAAAGCCGGGCAAACCAGGACTCAAACTTCGCGGCGCCAACCACTGGCTGAGTTCGACCGGAAAGGCGATGATCACCGCCGCCACGCCAACCATGGTTGGATTGAACAGGTTGAAGCCCAGACCACCGTAGAGCTGCTTGGCGATCACCACCGCAAACAACATGCCGACGGCGGCGATCCACCATGGCGCCAGCGGCGGCACGCACAGGGCAAACAGCACTGCGGTCACGATCACGCTGCAGTCGCTCAGGAATACGCGCACCGGGCGCTTGCGCGCGCGCAGCATCAGCCATTCGAACAGCAGGGCAAAGCCGACCGCCAGGGCGATCTGGAAGATAATTCCCCAGCCGAATACCAGCCAGTGCGCGAGGACGCCGGGGATGAGTGCGTAGAGCACCTGGCGCATGATGCGGTCAACGCGTTGGGTCGGCGGCAGGTGCGGGGCGCCGGCGGTGGCAAACTGCATGGATCCGACCTTTTAGTCCGTAGTGCGCTTTTTGGCCTTGGCTCGAGCGATCGCCGCTTGAATGTCGTCGCGCGCGGCTTCCTTCTTTTGCAGGCGCTCGGCGCGCGCGCGCCGCTTGGCCTCGCGTTCGGCTTGCTCTTGTTCCAGGCGTTGCCGGCGCGCTTCATGCCGGCGTCTGGCCAGGGCGGCTCGGCGGTGATCCAGCTCCTTGATGCGCAGGCGCGCCTTGCCATGGCGGTAGTAATCAACCAGTGGAATGTGGCTGGGGCACACCGCGGCACAACATCCGCACTCGATGCATTCCAACAAGTCGAGATCCCGCGCCTGCTCATGCCGGTCGGCGGCCAGCGCGCGGAACAGCAGCTGCGGCATCAGGCTGGCCGGGCAGGCGGCGACGCACTCGCCGCAATTGATGCAGGGCATGGGCTCGGGCCGGGGCGAGAGTTCCTCATCGGTCAAGGCCAGAACACAGTGGCTGCCCTTGGTGAGCACGACCTCATCGCTGGCCAGCGCGGTGCCTGACATCGGTCCGCCCAGTACGAGGCGCCGCACGCCGTCGCGATAGCCGCCGGCCGCGGCGATCAGATGCGCAATCGGCGTGCCTACCGCTGCGCGAAGATTGCATGGCCGTTGGATGCCCGGCCCGGTGACGGTGACGATGCGCTCGGTTAGCGGCCGTCCCTGTTCCACGGCCTCGAATGCTGCCGCGGCAGTCGCCACGTTATGACACAGCAGACCGATGTCCTGCGGCAGTCCATCACTGGGCACCTGCAGGCCGGTCAAGGTTTCGATCAACTGGCGCTCACCGCCTTGCGGATAAACGGCCGGCAGCTCGATGATGTCGATCTCCACCGCGCCGGTGTCCTGTTCTGCCAGGGCTTTTTCAAGCCCGCGGGCGATGCCGGTCATGTCTTCTTCCACCGCGATGATCACGCGCTCTGCAGCGACGGCGGCAGCCAGAATCTGTCCGCCACGAATCACCACACCGGGTTGGCTGCGCAGCAGGATCTCGTCGCAGGAAATCCAGGGCTCGCATTCGGCGCCGTTGAG
>SLJA01000010.1 GCA_007135355.1 Wenzhouxiangella sp. | reverse complement strand
TCGTTAGCCGCTGCAAGGCCGCCTGGCTGCCGACCTCGGTCCACAGCGAGCGCAGCGCCGCATGCACCAGCTGGCCGCGCTGGGCCGGGCTCAGGCCTGGCCTCGGCGCCGCGCGCTGGCGGGCCTTGAGCCGATCAACGGCAAAAGCCTTGAACGGACAGTCGGACTGGCGCTGCAGTAGACCAGTGCCGCCGCCGCGCGCAACCGGGGCCGCCGGTGGAGCCTGCGTATCGGCAGCCAGGTGTTCGAGCCGGGCCGCATGAGGCGGCGGAGCAGGCTCCGGCTCGATTAGTGCATCGACAAGCGGCACCAGCGGGCTGAGCGGCCGATTATCGTCGCCACGGGCAAAACTGCCCTGCACGTGCGGCGCGCAGCGCCCCAGACCGGCCAGCTGCAGCTGGGCACGCTCCAGACAGCCCACCGCGCTGGCCGCCGGGATCGAGCGCTGCAGCGTCGGCGGAATCAAGGGATGGGCCTGCCGCGGCGACGGCCAGTGATCCTGATCGAGGCTGCTTATCCAGACGGCGTCGAAGCGCGCGCCCAAGGCCTCCTCCACGCCGAGGATTTCCACCGGCGCACCCGGATCACGCTCGCGGAAGACCACGGCCGCGGCGCGCTCGCGCAACAGCTTCAATGCCCTGCCGCGGGAGAGCGGACGGGCGCTGACGGTATCCAGGGCGCCGAAGCCTTCCAGCACCTCCTGCCAGCGGCGCCAGGCCTGGAACTCGCGGCTGTCCAGCGGCCTCCCCCGGCCATAGCCCAGCGCGGCCAGTTCTTCGGAAAACACGCGCGCCCAGAGCGAGGGCATGGCCAACCGTGGCTGATGTTGGCGAAACCTCTGCCAGCCCGTCAGCCGGCCGCCCAAGCGCTCGGCGCCGACCTGGCCGGCCCGATAGAACAATTCACGCACATCCAGCCAATACGGTGAACGCTCGGCCAGTTGGGTGAGCAGGCGCGCCCGGGGAGCGGCTTCGACCTCGGCACCGTCCACGAAGGGGCAGCGGGCGACGCGAATGGCGTCGGGGTGAGCCAGGCGCCGCGGCGACAGGCCGAGCATGAACAAGGCGTCACCAACAATGGGCCATTGCACCAGCGGCAGACCGAGTGAAACATGCCATGGCTCGACCACGCGTGCATCCAGGGCAAAACCCGGCGGATCAAAAACCCGACGGAAGGCGCGCTCGGCCTCGGCAACCCGCCCGTTGAGGTCGGGCACCACCACGGCCAGGCGCGCATCGGGGCGATGCTCAAGAACCTGGCGCGCCCACTGCGCCGCGGCGCGCATTTCGTCTTCGGGCTGGGCGTAGGCACGGACCGGCCAGGACTGGCAAGCCGTCTCTTGCGCCATCACCCGTTCGACCCCAACACCGCGTGCTTTGACGGCGTCCAGCATGGTGCGAAACAAGGGCGTCGGTGGCAGCTCGAAGCCTTGCAGGCGGATGCGTTTCGGCAGCGCGATTTCGCCGGCGGCAATGCGTGCCGGCAACTCCGAAGCGAATCGCCACTCATCGACCCAGCCGCGCTCGTTACACAGCGTCTGAAAACGCGCCGCCCAGTCACGCATCGCGCGGGCATCCTCGGACATGAGGGCCGCGGGCCAGCGCTCAGGCGTGTCGAGCGCATATTCGTGAATCAGCCGCCAGGCCCCGGCGGCCAGTTCGGCCACGCGCGGCTCACCGACAAAGACGTCCCTGTCGATCACGGACTGCCACGCAACCAGCGCCTGGTCCGGACCAATCGGCACGCGCGCGTCATCGACGTGCAGGAAGTAGTCCTCGCGCAGCTGCTTGAGCCAGGTCGAAAAAGCCAGCACCGCGGGGGCGCGCCAGGCCGCCACGCCGGCCGCGACCCTTGCAGACGCCAGGCGCTGGATTTCCGCGCGCGCCAGGCGGGCCGTCGGGGTCAGAATCAGGGTATTGCCATCACTCACACCCTAATTATGCCCGCGTGATTCTCAAAACCTGAGAAGGACTGTACCGACTCAGCGAGGCGATGAATCCAACCGCTCAAACCACACATCGCGGGTGCGCTGGTTCCCCGCCTTTAAGCCCGTGACCCGACCATCTTCATCGCGCATGAAATCCACGGTCGCCAATGGAAAGGCCGCCTGGAACGCATCGTCTTGCTTGTGGTGCAAGGTCACCGGACCGAAGCGGCGATGGCGCAGAACCAGCGCATCATCCTCGACGCTCAGCGCGTAGAAAGTCTCCAGCTCGGCGCTGAAGTAGCGGCCGACGAACTCGGTCGGATCCGGCCGCGGTACTTCGTCTTCGTCCTCGAGTCGCATGGCCCGATGTTCGCCATTCTGGAACAGCGTCAGCGCCGGCGCTTGCCCATCTTCGTCGACTTCGAACACGATGCGAGCATCGACGACGTCGATCCTGAACGTGCGTGCGTCAACGGGAATGATCTCAAAGGCCGGCTGGCCAGTGGCCTGGGTCATGTAGCGCTCGCCGTCGCGGAAAAAGCGCAGCACGAAGCCGGGCATGATCTCCAGTTCGTAGCGCCCCGCATAGGCATCGAAAAAAGCATCCTCGAACGGTGCATCCTCCTCAGCCGGAACGGTGTCCGCGCGCCGCGGCGCGGGATCCAGGGAGTCACCGAGCAACAATTCCGTCAACTCGGTCACCAGCCCCGGCGGCAGTTCATGGTGGTTGGCAAACACCATGACCCCAGCGCCGAGATCGGGGTAATAGTAAAACGCTGACAAATGACCCAGATCGCCGCCGCCATGCTGCCAGCGGCGCTGCCCGCGCCAGTCTTCAATGATCAAACCCAGCCCGTAGGTAGTGCCCTCGAATGGCTCGGTCAGCATCTCACCGACGGTTGATCCGCCGTGGGCAAACCCGCCCAACTCCAGCATCCAGCGTGCCATGTCGGCCAGCGTGGTGTAAACCGCGCCGGCGCCCGCTGCGCCGCCCAGGTCGCGTGCCTCGCGCCAATCCTCACCGTCTTTGCTGTAACCGCGCGCCGCACCGGTGAGCACGAAGGTCGGATCTGGCCGCACCCGCGTTGAATCCATGTTCAGGGGCTGAAAGACTTCCTGTGCCAGCCATTCGGTGAACGGCGTTTTGGTGACCTCTTCGATCACCTTGGCCAGCAGCACAAAGCCGGTGTTGTTGTAGTTCCATTCGGCCCCGGGGTTGTTTTGCAACTCCGGCTGGCGCTTGATCAGGGCAATCGCTTCCTCCGGCTCGATCCAGTCGCCTTTTTCGATGCGCACGCCGGCCAGCCCGAGGGCATTGAGAAACTCGCGATAACCGCTGGTGTGCGTGGCCAGATGGCGCAGGGTGACGGTTTCACCGAAATCAGGCAACTCCGGGAAGTAATCGCGAATGTCATCGTCCAGCGACAACTGTCCGCGCTCCTGCAGCAAGGCCAGTGCATAGCCGGTGAACTGCTTGCCCGTCGAACCGATATTGGTCGGCGTGTCGGCCGCAAAAGGCACGCCGAAACTCAGATCGGCCAGACCCACTGCGTGGGCGGCCACCAGCTCGCCGTCGCGCACCAGACCGACCACGGTTCCGGGACGCTCGCCATCCATCGGCTCCAGCAGTTCGACCAGCGACCGCTGCAGGTCGATCGGCTCCGATGAAG
>SLJA01000140.1 GCA_007135355.1 Wenzhouxiangella sp. | reverse complement strand
TGGCATGCAAAGTCACCTGACCGGTCCAGAAGGCAATCGCGCCCAAAATGCCGCCAATCAGGACCAGGCTGAAGATCGATAGCCTTGCGCTGGGTTTGAAGATCGCTCGCCAGTTCATGTCGTTGAATTCTCTTGATCAGATTGTTCGATGATGTCAAGACAGCCATGCCGACCAGAACGACGGCAAACCAGTCATCTTTCCTCATTTGTTTCGCTTTACCGGAACCTACAAATACTCCACCAACCACCTGTTTATTAATAATTTTTGGGCGATGCCCGTGCCAAACGCCAAATCCGCTGCTACCATAGCGCAAGCGTAAAGGAGATGTCAAAACATCTGGCTCAGCTACCCTGGTGTCCCAGTGAGCGTACCCGTTCGAGCCAGCGTTTCCGGCCCCGGTCCCCCCTCGCGCCGGCCATGCCGACGAAACTCTGGCGCACCGGACGGATGCCGAGAAAATGAAGGATATTGCGCTTGAAATAGCGATAGCCGTGGGCGCGGTAGAACCAGCGATAGACGAAACCCGGCATGCCCATGGTCACGATCACCCGCGCCGACTTGCCCTTGAGCGGCCGGACCCCGCCCGGACCCTTGCGCGCAGCCTCGTCGAAGGCGAAACCGGGGCGAAAGGCCTGCTCCAGAAATGCCTTCATCAGGGCCGGCATGGTGCCCAGCCAGACCGGGTAGACGAACACCAGGTGATCGGCCGCGCGAATCAGCTCCTGCGCAGGCAACAGGGCCTCGGGCGTATGACCCTCGCTCCACTCGGCCTCGCTGCGCAATAGCGGGAAATCCAGTGCTCCGATGCGCAGCTCGCTGACCGAATGGCCCGCGGCTTCCGCGCCCTGACGGTAAGCCTCAGCCAGCGCGTGGCAGAAATGAGGCTCTGACTCGTCCGGGTGTCCCTGGATGATGAGGATATTTCGCGGCACGGCCCACTCCACGATGGAATAAGGCCTAGTCTAGACCGCTTCGAGCAGATCATCTTCCTGGTAACCGGGGTTGTTGACCCGCAACGTAACCGGATGAGCGCGCAGGGCATCATCCGGCGGCGGCTGGATCACGGCTTCGGCGTCGGCAGCCGGGCCAGTCAGCCAGGTTTGCCAGGACTCGGGTCCGAGAATCACCGGGGCGCGGTGATGGCCGATGTCGGTCAACAGTCGGTTCGGCCCGGTGGTCACCAGGGTAAAAGACCGAAACGGCTCACCCTGGGCGGGCCGCGTCTGGTCCCACAGCCCGGCCAGCACCAGCATCGGCGCATCCGTCGGCAGCATGCGCCAGGGTTGCTTGGGCTGGCTGCGCTGGTCCCATTCATAAAACCAGGAAAATGGCACCAGGCAGCGCTGGTTCCTGCGCCAGGCGTTGCGGAAGGTCGGCTTCTTTTCCACCGTTTCTGAAAAGCGCTGGTCCGGCTCCGAGCGGCAGTTGGCGGTGGAGAATTTCGGCAGTTCGCCTTTCGTCCAGCCCGGCACCAGCGGCCAGACCATGCGCACCAGTTCGCGCTGCCCACCTTCCCCGGCCACCACCGCCGGCAGCTCGGTCCAGTCCACGCCGTCGGCACGGCGGCTGGACGGGGCCACGTTCAGCCGGCGGAAATGTCCCTTCGGCGGCTCGCCCGGGATGCTCAGGTAGTCATAGACCTGCTTCCAGGAAAAGTCGTGGCCGCCGCGTCCGCACATGGGACTCACTTTACCGCGCGCTGGCGATCTGGTTTATCCTGTCGGCGATTCCTCGGGGCGGCCTTTAGCCTGAGACACCCATCCGGGTGGACCCGTTGAACCTGATCCGGTTAATGCCGGCGTAGGGACAGGAATGACAGTCACCTGCTCGCATACCGGGTCTCCCCTTGGCTTTTTTGGAGAGACTCAAATGAAAACCCTGAAATTCTTTGCCGGCATTGTGCTGGCCTTTCCCCTGCTCAGCCCAGCCGAAACCGAATCCGACGGTGCCCTGGAAGTCGAAGACCGCATCCGGGTCACCGCCGACTTCCGCCAGACTGGCCTGGATGACTTGAGCGCCAGCGCCACGGTGATCGATTCCGACACCATCCGCTCGCGCAACGCCTCGCACATCGACCAGGTGCTGAACCTGGCACCCAACGTCAACTTTGCCAGCGGAGCTTCCCGAGGCCGCTTTTTCCAGATCCGCGGCATCGGCGAGCGCAGCCAGTTCGTCGAACCCATCAATTCCTCGGTCGGCCTGGTGATCGACGGCATGGATATGACCGGCATCGGCGGTGCGGCGACCACGCTGGACATCCAGCAAGTCGAGATCCTGCGCGGCCCGCAGGGCACCCTGCTCGGCGCCAACGCCCTGGCCGGCATGATCAACCTGGTCTCCGGCAGCCCGACCGAGACCTTCAGCGGTCGCTTCGAAGCGACCCTGGCCGAGTACGGCACGCGCGCGGTCGAGGGCGTGCTGTCCGGCCCGATCAGCCCGACGCTGGGCTACCGGATCGCCTATTCCAACTACTTAAGCGACGGCTTCCAGCACAACGCTTTCCTAGGCCGCAGCGATACCGACAACCTGGATGAGCAGACCCTGCGCGCGCGCCTGAACTGGCAGCCGCATAATGATGTCAGCGTCGATCTGACCGCGCTGTACCTGGACATCGACAACGGCTTCGACGCCTTCTCGCTGGACAACACCCGCACCACCCTGTCCGACGAACCCGGCTTCGACCGCAACGAGACGCTGGCGGCTTCAGCCCGCATGCAGTGGCGGGCGACCGACGCCTTCAGTGTCGAAGCGCTGCTCAGCCGCACCGACGCCGACATGGACTACGGCTTCGACGAGGACTGGGCCTTCGTGGGTCTGTGCGAGGTCTTCGAGTGCCTGGCGCCGGAGTATTCGTCCTTCGACCGCTACATCCGCCAGCATGACAACACCACGCTGGACCTGCGCCTGGTCTCCAACACCGGCCCCAATCAGCTCGGCTGGGTGGTGGGTGCCTACTGGCGCGAGCGCAGCCAGGAACTCACCCGCCAGTGGACTTTTGCCACCGAAGACTTCCGTCGCGACTTCGACGAAGACAACCGCGCCCTGTACGGCCAGGTCGACCTGCCGCTGGCTGAGCGCTGGCGCCTGTCGACCGGCTTGCGCCTGGAACAAAGCGACGCCGACTACCTCGACAGCGACGGCGGAGAGTTCAGCCCGTCGGAAAACCTGTGGGGTGGCCGCCTGGCCCTGGAATACCGACCCGATACCGGCGGCCTGTGGTACGGCCTGGTCTCGCGCGGCTACAAGGCCGGCGGCGTCAACAGCAATCCGGCCATCCCGCTGGATCAGCGCGAGTTTCAAACCGAGACCCTGTGGAACTACGAGCTGGGCGTGAAAACGCGCCTGCTGCAGGGCGACATGGAACTGCGCACCGCGCTGTTCTTCCAGGACCGCGACGACGTGCAGACCCGCCAGTCGCTGGTTTTGCCGATCGAAGGCGAGGCCTGCCCGTGTCAGTTCATCGACTTCACCACCAACGCCACGGCCGGCCAGAGCTGGGGCCTGGAGACCGAGCTGAACTGGCAGGTCACGCGCCAGCTCGGCACCTATGCCAGCCTCGGGCTGCTGCGCTCGCGCTTCGACGGCTTCCTGAACTTCTCGCACGTCGAGGCCGA